>NZ_RAVY01000097.1:0-35330 GCF_003611625.1 Corallococcus sp. CA054B | reverse complement strand
CGTCCGGCCGCAAGCCGCCGCTCCTCCAGTTGCTGGGCCGTCCAATGCCTCGGCTGCCACGCCATGGAAGCGCCCCCTCCATGGAGCAACCGCCGGTCCCTTACCCAACTTCCCTGAAGGGGGTTAGCGCTGACGTCGCCTCTGCTCGCGCCGCTCCTCTATTCTTTTTTTCACGTCGTCCCAATCGAGAAGATCCGCCGTCCCATCAAGGACTTCCTGGGCACGGCGGCTGATTTCCTCGCCCCAGGACGCCTCGATGTCAGGGGCATCCGCGTCTGACACCTCACGCATGAGCCGGGCGCGGTCTTCCGGCGAAAGTTGCAAAACCTGGGCAATCAGCTCGTCCACGGTCGCCATCGACATCATTGTAGCTCCTCCTCGGGTTCCTCGCTCATGCTGCGGAGGAGCCTTCCTACCTGGAGGGTCTGACAGCTACCGGCCTACCGCCGCGACCTCCGCCCAGAGGCGCTTGTCCTCTAGCGCGGTATCCAGCGGCGCCCGGCGCTCCGCGATGCGCAGGAGCACGGCGGCCAGCTGGTCCAGGTGCATGGGCTTCAGCTTGTGCAGCAGCGGCAGCTTGCCCAGCGTGTGCAGGATGCCGGGCGGCGCGTGGTATTCGCCCTCCAGCGCTGGGGGGCGCACCATCGTGTAGGGGATGCCGCTCTCGCGGACGATGCGCTCCGCTTCCGCCTTGGCCTTGAGGTACGCGCCTACCGGGCTTCCCGCTCCCACCGACGTGAGCAGGATGAAGTGGTCCACTCCCGCCGCCTTCGCCGCGTCCACCAGCTGCCGCGTGGTGCCGATGTCGCTCGTCTCGTAGGTGTCCCCGGCCGCGAAGCGCTTGCGCATCGTGCCGATGAGCTGGAGCACCGTGGTGCTGCCCTTCATCGCCTCCACCAGCGCGGGCCCGTCCGCCAGCTCCAGCACCGCCTTCTTCGGCCAGTGGTTCGCGGGCTCCGTGTTCGCGCTCTTGGGGCGCACGTGCGGCGTCACGGAGACGCCCTGGGCCAGGGCCTGCCGCATCAACGTGCGGCCCGTGGCGCCCGTGGCGCCCGCGACGAAGAGATGACGAGGCGCTGCGCTGCTCATGGTGATGCCTCCCGGGCCTGCCTGCGTGGCCCCGGTGCACTTCTTGAGCACACGGCCCGCCCCTTGCCCACTGTGTTTCCAGGGGGCACGCGTGAAAGCGGACAGCCTCAGCGTCCGGCGCGCTCGGCCTGCACCTCTCGCGCCTTCGTGAGGTCGTCCAGGAAGATGGCCTCCAGTTGACGTGCCGCCTCCTTGTCCTCCAGGACCAGTGAACCTTCTTCCAGCAGGTTGAACGACAGCGCGTCGTAGTTGATGGACCCCACCAGCACGAGCCGGTCATCCACCAGCATCGTCTTCGCGTGCATCATCGACGGCTGGTACTCCCAGATGCGCACGCCCGCCCCCCGCAGCGTGTCGTAGGTCTGGCGCTGGAGCACCGTGATGGCCCGCTGATCATTCTTGTCCCCCGGCGCCAGCACCCGCACGTCCACGCCCGCGCGTGCCTTCTCCACCAGCAGCGCCGTCAGTGCGTCGTTGGGCGTGAAGTACGCCTGCGAAATCCACAGCCGCTTCTTCGCCGCCTTCACCATGAGCTGCGTGAGCCGCTCCGCGCGCGTCACCTCCGGATTCGCCGTGCTGCTGACGAAGGCCGCCCAGCCTTCACCCGCGGCGTCCAGGCCGGGCTGCTCCACCGACAGCGTGGGGAAGTCCGTCTGGGGCAGGAGTTCGCCCGTCGACTCCTGCCAGTTCTCCGCGAACGCCTGCTGGAGCTGCGCCACCACCGGGCCCTGGACCCGCACGTTGGTGTCGCGCCATTCCTTCTCGTTGCGCGCGTCGCCCAGCCACTCGTCCTGGATGGCGAGCCCGCCTGTGATGGCCACCTTGCCGTCCACCACGAGAATCTTGCGGTGGTTGCGCGCCAGGTTCTCGTCCGCTGGCAGCGGGCGGAACAGGTGGGCTTCGCAGCCGGCCGCTTCCAGCCGGGGCTTCACCTCCGTCTCGAAGGGGCCGCTGCCCAGTGGATCCACCAGCACGCGGCAGTGCACGCCCTTCCGGGCACGTGCTGCCAGCGCTTCAATCATCCGGTCGGACGCACGGCCCGGCCGCCAGATGAACATCACGATGTGGATGGAGGCGCGGGCCCGGCCGATTTCTTCCACCATCACGTCGAATACGGCGCCGTTGTTCGCCCACCGGATGCGGTTGCGCGGTTCCATCCGCACGCCCGTCGTCTGGTACAGCGCCGATGCGAAGCCCGCCCCACGCGAACCCACCTGCCCCGTGAGCTGGAATGGACGCGACGACTCCTTCGTGTTGCACGCGGACGGACATCCCGCGAGCAGCAACGCCCCCATCATTCCCCCCAACCATCGTCCGCCCTTGCCCACGCCCGTTGCCCGCGCCTCCTGACCTTCAGGGGTAGGCACCCCCGGCTGACGTGTCACCCGCGAGCGCGAGACGAGTGTTCTCTGTCCACGGAGTGAGTGTGCGCACAGGGAGGTGAGGTAGGCATGTCGATCCTCCGCGACGTGGGCCGTCTTTTTCGACGAAACCCCCCGCTGTCCCCCGAAAGGTCCATCCCATGGCCCGCTACCTGATGCTGCTGCACGAGAACCCCGCCCACTTCGCCGCCATGTCCCCCGCGGAGCTGCAGGCCATCGTGGAGGAGTACGCCCGGTGGAGTGATGGGCTGCTCCAGGAGGGCCGCCTGCTCCAGGGCGAGAAGTTGTGTGACGAGGGCGGCCGGCGCCTGACGCAGCAGGGCGGACAGGTGCTCGTGTCGGACGGGCCGTACGCGGAGGTGAAGGACGTGGTGGGCGGCCTCTTCATCCTGTCCGCGGATTCGTATGACGCCGCCGTGGCCCTGGCCCGGACGTGTCCGCACCTGCGCTACGGCGGTGAGGTCGAGCTTCGCGCCATCGAAGAGGTCTGACGGCGTGTCCTCCGCGACGCAGGTGCTGGAGCTGGCCTTTCGCGAGTGGTCCGCGGGGCTCGTCGCGGCCCTGGCCCGGCGCGTGGGGCTGGGGCGGTTGGACCTGGCGGAGGACTCGGTGCAGTTCGCCATGCTCCAGGCGGCTCGGACGTGGGGCTTCCACGGCATCCCGGAGCAGCCTCGCGCATGGCTGCTGCGCGTGGCGCTGAACCGGCTGACGGACCTCTTGCGGCAGCGCGCGCCGGAGGTGCCGGAGGACTCGGATGTCGAGGAGGAGGCCGGGCCGCCGGAGGAGTCCACGCGCTTCGCGGCGGAGCTTCCGGACGATGCGCTGCGGTTGCTCTTCGCGTGCTGTCATCCGGCGCTCTCCCGCGAGATGCAGGTGACCCTCACGCTGAAGGTGGCGTGTGGCTTCTCCGTGCGCGAGGTCGCCGCCGCGCTGCTCGCGGACGAGCCCACCGTGGCGCAGCGGTTGGTGCGCGCGAAGCGGACGCTGCGCACCTGCCGCGCCACGCTGGAGGTGCCTGCTCCGGAGTCGCTACCGGAGCGGCTGGATGCGGTGCACGCAGCGCTCTACCTGCTCTTCAACGAAGGCTACGAAGCCTCCGAGGGCCACGACCTGTCCCGCGCGGAGCTGTGCTCGGAGGCGCTGCGCCTGGCGGAGGTGTTGCTGTCGCACGCGGGGACCGTGACGCCGGAGGGGCATGCACTGGCGGCGCTGTTCTGCTTCCGCACCGCGGGACTTCCGGGCCGGGTGGATGCGCGGGGCGCGTTCGTGCCGCAGGAGGCGCGGGCGGGGACGGAGTCGTCGCCGCTCTTGATGGCGCGAGGGCTCTGGCACCTGCGCGCTTCCATGGGGACGGTGCTGACGCCGCTGCACCTGGAGGCGGAGATCGCCCTCGTGCATGCGAAGACGTCCACGCCGGGGCCGGAGGACAGCGCCCGGTTGTTGCGGCTGTACGACGCGCTGCTCGCACTCAAGCCGTCGCCCATCGTCGCGCTGGGGCGCGTGGTGGCGCTGTCGCGCGTGCGTGGCCCGGCCGAGGCGCTGGAGGCGTTGCGGTCCTTTCGCTCGGAGGCCGTGCTGCGGCGGTATCCGTATCGCTTCGCGGTGGAGGGCATGCTGCTGGAACAGGTAGGGGCGCAGGGCAGGGCGGCGGATTGTTTCCGTCAGGCCGCGGCGCTGGCGCGCACGCCTCCGCAACGTGAGTACCTGCTCTCCCGGGCCCGAGCCTGCGAGTAGGGACCCGCGTGCTACCTTCCCGCTCCGTCGAGACACCGGGAGCGGACATGGCGTTGAGCACGTCGGATGACTTCAAGTCGGACCTGGGCATGGAGCCCCGTCACCTGCTGCCCATCGTGTCGCGACTGGGTGACTTCGTCCGGCCGTTCTGTGCCGCGCTCGATGCGTTCCATGCGGACTGGAGTGGATGGGGCAAGGCCTCGTACTACTTCACGGGCAAGCAGGCGTGGGTGGACGCGAAGCTGAAGGCGCTCGATACGGCGGAGCACCTGCTGTATCGGCTCTGCGACCTGGAGCAGGAGCGGCTCGCGCATTCCAAGGCGTCACGGCTGCTGTTGATGCGGCTGCTGGTGGAGATCCAGGAGACGCACATCGAGATGGTGGACTACGTCCACGTGAACAACCTGAAGCTCTTCACTCCGGACCGCGGGACGCTGGGGACCCCCGCGTTGAATCAGCTGGACGCGGACTGGGATGCGCTGCGCAACGGCACGGGCGCGGTGAAGCTACCCACCGGTCCGCAGTTCGCGCGCGGCAACCGTGAGGTGCGCGCCATCCACGCGCGGCTGATGTCCCGCCCGCATGGCCGGGAGTTGATGCGGTGGATCCTCGAGGACACGGAGGCGGAGCCGGAGTGGCCGGTGACGCTGGTGTTGACCCAGGCGTTCACGCCCTCCGCCAACTTCCGGCAGAAGGTGGTGGTCAACAAGCTGCGGCTGCAGGCGACCTCCGATGAGCTCAATCGCCTGAAGGCCGAATACGAAGGGATGACCCAGGAGTTGTCCCGCATCGAGGAGTCCTCGCGGCGAGGCAATGAGCCGTGGGGCGAGCTGCGCCAGCGCCTGGCGTCCACGTCGAAGCCCTATGCCGAGCTGACCGAGGCGCGTGAAGCGCTGAGCAAGCCCATGTTCGCGATGGAGGAGGAACTCGGCTGGTACGACGAGGACGGCCACGGTGAAGACTACCTGTTGAGCGAACCCGCGCCGGGGCTCGCGGGCAAGCGCCCCAGCGGGGGACGCGGCTCACAGCTCAGCTTGCGCTCCGGGCTGCGCGACAGCACGCAGCGCAACTACTCCCGCGACCAGCACCCCATCCCCGCGCCGGCGTTCATCGTGTACGGACACGAGCTCATCCACATCCTGCAGAACCGCTACCCCACGCGGATGGTGTTGCAGCCCCTGAACTACACGACCGGGCACACGAAGCACGGCTACAGCAACACCACGGAGCACGAGACCATCCGCGCGCTGCGCAAGCTCCGCACGGACGCGCACCTGCCCTTCTACGAGAACCAGCTCCGTGACGAGCACCAGCTCACGAAGCGCAAGCACCACACGGGCACGTCGGCTTTCGAGTTGGGCGAGACGGACTGAAGGGCCTGCCATGGCCGCCAGTCATCGGGGGCACTGAATGGTGCGAAGTGGGGCTGTCTTGCGGGTGCTGGCCATGCTGGCCACGGGATGTGCCTCGTCGCCGCATCCGCGGACCTTGAGCTACGCGCCGGGTGGAACGTCCGTCTTCTCTGGGCAGGAGCAACGGTCGGTGCGCCGCCAGAGCACACGTGACAGCGATGGATTGACGCGCGATGCAGTCCTTGAGGGCATTGCCGACGTGAAGGGCTCACTCGGCGGCGTTGAGGCCGCGCTTTCCAAGCTGGCGGACCGCCCTCCGCCCCTCGTGGGATGGAGCCTCAAAGGCGTCTTCACCCGCTACCTCGACCACGGCTCCAGTCAGGTGAAGTGGATGAAGGGGGCGCTTGGAAGTGCCACCGCGCTGACACGCGTGGCTTCGGAGGTGGAGGACGCGGACATGGAGCAGGGCCTCCTGCGCATGACGGGGCCGAAGCTTCAGGCGGCTCTGTTCGGGACGCTTCTGTTGGCCACCTGGGTGGACTTCCTCCACCTCGCGGACGCCGTGCTTCGGAACTGTCCGACGTGCAGTGTCGAGAAGCTCTTCGTCGACCTGCATCGCGTGCAGGAGTTGATGGAGCCCGCGCTGGCGGACCTCTCCTCCCAGGACTTGGAGCGGGTGGAGGCGGCGGCGGTCTCGATGCCCGAGTTGATGGGGAAGCTGACCCGTGAGTTCGACGCACTCCATCGGGAGGCCCGAGCGAGCATGAAGCTCGGTGGGCAGGTCGTCGCGGCGGTGCGGGCAGTGGAGATGGTCGCCATGATTTCCACGCTGAAGGTGTCGCTGCCGCGGCTGCCTCCCTCAACGCCTGCGTCGCTGGGCGTGGGCTTCGTGATGAGCTCGGGAGGAGTGATGACGGGCTCGCGGCTGGTGGTCTCCGCCGAGTGGGTGGAGATGATGCGGAGGCTCGTGCGAGCGGGCGTCATCTCCGCCCCCGCCGTCAGCTCCGCTGTCCTCATCCACGGCGGGCAGGTGCTGATGGCGCAGGCGCCTCGCGATCTGCCCAAGGGCGTGCGTGAAGCGCTGGGGGACAGCCCTGAGGTGCGCGGCATGCACGAAACCGGCAAGGCAGGGGCGGGCATGTCCGATGCCCCGAAGCACCACGTGCTACCGCAAGAGCACCGCGAATGGTTCGAGCAGCGCGGCTTCAAGGGTGACATGAACATTGATCAGTTCTGCGTCCGCTTGGAGCAGGCCCACCATGAGGTGATTCACGGTGGAGGCGACTGGAAGTTGGGCCGCACGTGGCCTGGCGAATGGAACCGGTTGATCATGAAGGCACTGCGTGATGCCGAAGCCAGGGCTGGCCGGATGCTGACACGGAATGTGGTCCTGAGGATTGTCGGAGAGAATATGAAGGTTTACGAAATTCCAATGAACTTCACTTCTGGGAGAGGGCGATGACCGACGGTCGCTCGTGGCAGGGAAACTGGAAGGCCCGCCTGTATGAGCGCGTTCGGGAGCGTGGTTACGAATCGCTCACAGCCTTCGCGGAGGCTCGCCCTACAGCCTCACTGGTGGAGTTGGCCGAGGCGCTTGGCAAGGACGACATTGCCGGAGCGCAGGTGTTCAGCGGGTTGGTGGCCGAAGCAGAGCGCAACCATCGAGTCACTCGCTTGGTGCGCGGGCAGCTTGTGCGCGAGTTGTCTCGACACCTATCCAATGGCTGGCCGGCCGTGCTGGACGACGACGCCCGCATGGACGTTGCAGTCGCGCTTGGCCAGTGGTCGGCATACACCCCAGAAACCCATGAAGCCCATGTGAGGCGGGCCGGTGACGCGCTTCTCGCCAATCCTCCGCCTCCCGGCTGGCTCCCGCTGGGTCCTGACGACGAACTGCTCCGCACTCTTTTGCCTGACGAAGAAGCCTGAGCGGACGCTCGGCTTTTCTAACCAGCAAGTGAGGTTCACCCGGGAGAGCAGCGATGACCGACGGGCGCTCTTGGCAGGGCAATTGGCGAGTCCGCATGTACGAGCGGGCCCACGAGCGAGGTTACGATTCGCTCACCGCCTTTGCCGAGGCTTGCCCTACAGCGGAGCGCCACCGTGAGCCTTTTCTTGGGCATGCATCTGCGCGGCACGCACGGCCATTCGATTCTCGGCCTCTACTCCGGCGTGGAATTGCCGTGACGGGTCCCCGCCGCAAGGCCTCGGGCAGGTGGAGATGGCTCAAGGAGGTCTTGCCTGACTTCAAGGTGTTGAGTTGATGGAGTTGTTTGCTGGCAAGGCTTGATAGGCTTGAAGTGAGAAGACCCACGGGTGCGGGAAGACTTCATGGCAAAGCCTTGCTTCGATGGGGGGCGGTCATTGACAGGCAAACGCGGATAACGGATACGTTTGGATCTGGCGAAACGCGTCATTCCGTATCTCGCCTTGGCAGCGATTCGGGTTGGAGGCACCTCGTTGAGCATCTGTGGAAGTTTGATGGCGCGGTTACCCAGGGCAGGCTTGCTGGTTCTCCTTGGACTCACGGCATGCGCCGTACCGCCTTCCGAGGAATTGCCTCCGCCTGCGGCGGTCTTTTCGGAACACCGCACCGCGCTGGCGGCGACGGCCTCCCGGAAGGTGGGAGACGACTGCCGCGACCATGGAGCTTCTGGATGTCTTTCGGGACTGTGCCTGCACACCGGGACGGATCCTGATCAAGGCTACGTTTGCAGCCAGACCTGCCAGAAGGTTTCCGAATGCCCCACGACATGGAAGTGCGCCCAGGTGCCGGGTGCCGCCGTTCGTGTCTGTACCCCTCCTGTGGGGGGATGACGAACGCAGTACGTCCGTAGCGCAAGTCTCCCATCAAGTTCTGAAGCCGCTCTTCGTCTGAAGAGGGCATTCCTCTGCCTTGTCGTCGTCTATGATCCGACTCCTGATTCTGCTGCTGGCGCTGAGCCCGGTGGGTGTTTGGGCCGCTCCCTTCTGTACTCCTGGCACCAGTGAGAACTGTGTGAACTACGGAGGCTGCGTGGGCACGCGATACTGCGGCGGTGCTCCGGGAGAGCCGCGTGGGGAATGGGGCGAGTGTTTCCCCAGCGGCCAGCCCCAGGCCTGCTCGGCCTGCGGCGCGGGCGGAACCGCCACCTGCGTGGACGGAGAGTACCTGGGGCCGTGCCAGCCGAGCACGGCCCAGGCCCAGGATATCTGTGGCAACGGGTGTGACGAAGACCGCGATGGCGAGGCGGACGAGGGCTGCGCGGGTTCACGGACGTTCGACTACTGCGAGCCCAATCCCAACGGTTCGGGCTTCACGCGCTGGACCTGTGGCTGCGGCAACGGACTCAACGTGGGCTACTGCCTGGGCTCAGGGGACTCCCAGGCCTCCTGCTCTTCGCCGGGGGGCTGTCTCAAGGCCCCTGCTTTTGGCACGACGGGGGCCCCCCAGGCCGGTGGAAACTACCAGTGCTGCGTCTCCAGCAAGCCCTGCTCGTCCGAGGGGTATGTCAACGCCGACTTGAAGTGCACGCCCTTCAACACGCCGAGCTTCGAGTGCACGCCAGGTGCCTCCTGCGACGATAGCAACGCATGCGGGAACACCTGCGCGGGTGTCGCGCCCCAGGTGGACCGGACCACCGGCGTACGGACGACAGCGGGTGCCTATTGCTCCGCGGGCCCTGTTTGTGGCCTGGCACAAGGAGGTTTCGGTGCGTCCAACAGTGGTGTGAGCGCCAGCCGCGCCTACGAGCGCTGTGGCACCGCGGATGAGCTGGATGATGACGGGAACGTCCTCCGTGGCGTGATCACCTGCTTCCTCTTCACGACCGAGTCTCCCACCGACACGCTGCCCGTCGGGGGGCCCTACGAACGTCCAGATCGGAACGGCCGCGGTGGTGGCTTGGCGGGTGACGGCCGGGGCGGTGGCATTCGCAACGCGGACCTCCGCAAGGGCCCCGCACCGAATACCTGCGGTCCCGCCTCGGGGAGCGTGGTGCGCTCAGCGGTCTCCGCGATGTCCACGCCCAGTGTCGGACTGGGCGACTTCACCACCCGCCACACGGAGGCGGACCTGGGTCTCCAGGGCGCTCTGGGTGGCTTCAACTTCGTGCGCCGGTACGTCTCCACGGAGAAGTACTGGGCCTACCAGTCAATGCTCGGCAGCAATACCGAACCCTTCGTGGCGAAGCCTTTCGGCACGAGCCCGGGCAGCACGAGCTCACTGCGGTGGTGGCACAGTCTCTACAGCTTCGTCATGGTCAAAGGCATGATGCCCGGGGTGAGCACCTGGGCGGTGCGGGATACGAACGGCGATGTGTTGGAGTTCAGCGCCTGCAGCTCCACGGGTGCCGGGTGCTTCGCGACGCCCCGTGCGACCAGCCGCTGGTCGGACGCGAGCCTTTTCTGGACGGGCAGTTCCTTCATCCTGACCCGGCCCGGTGACGGACGTTACATTTATGCGTCCCCCTGGGCGGCCAATGGCGTTGTCCGGCGTCACTTCCTCACACGCGTGGAGGAGTTCCGCCCCGGCGGGACGCCCCGCGTCCGGTTGTCGCTGGAGTACGCGCCCCAGAGCATCGGGCAGTACGGCGATCAACTCCATTGCCCTGGCCAGAGCAGCACCAACAACGGAGTGCCCTTCCTGACGGCGGTGACGACCGAGGAGGGCTCCAAGATGCGGCTGTATTACAGGCGCATCTACAGTCGGCATCCCTCCGTCGGGGAGGAGTGCGTCCTGGACCGGCTGAGCCTCCACACGGATCCCAACTCCTACGACCCCGGCAACCGTCAGAACGAGGTGACCGTTGCGCAGTATCGCTATCCGACGGCCAACGACGAGTACGGGTCTCAGCTGGGCGGCCTGCTCTCCAGCGTCGAATACCCCGAGACCGGCGACGTGGTGAACTACACGGACACGACCGGCTCGGGCGCGGCCTCCACTTCCTGGGCCGTGGCCATGAACCAGACGCCGGTGGCGTCCCACGTCTACCAGAGCGGGAAGATCACCACGATGAGCAGCGGCGTGTCCGCCATGTCCATGAGCCTGGGCTCGGGTGACTGTGATGGCCCGCAGGCGCAGGAGGCGGGGTCCAATTGCGTTCCTCCGGCCGCGGAGCCCGCCAGCTCCGGCAGCGCTGGAGACGCCGCGGGCACCACGGTCCAGTTCCGGCGGCGCTTCTTCGCCAAGTCCAACCCCTCGACGCCCTACACCCTGCTGAGCTCCTACGTGGACGATTGCGTGACCGGCTCGGGCAACTGCACGGGCTTCTCTCCCGGGTACGTGAGCTTCACCTACGAGACTCCGGCGGATGGGTCGCTCTTCCTTCGCTACATGCGCAACAAGGCAGGCACCTTCGACCACACCCAGCGCACCTACTCCACGGCGGGGAGCAATTCGCGGCCGGGCGTGGTCAGCCCTGTCCAGCAGGAGTCCGGCGGGGTGGGCCAGACGATTTCAGGGACCGGAGGGGTGGCCAAGCCCACGACGTCCGCGGTCTTCGCGAACTACCCCGCGAATGCCTCGTCCAGTCCCTGGAAGCCCGTGCAGCAGAGCGTGGAGACGATTGCTTCCGTGCTCCAGCCCTCGGCCCAGGCCACGACGCGGACGGTCCAGGACGAGGTGACGGGCTTCCGCAAGGCCGTCATCCGGTCGGGTTACACGCAGCGGTTTGATGATGTGGCGGGGACGTTCAGCGGTCCGGTGCTGGAGCACCGCGCGGTCTTCTTCTTCAACCACCTGCGCTGTCTGGGAGAGTCCGACACCGGAGGCACCCTGTTGAAGGAGGTCCATGGCCCCTGCGCGGTCAGCGGTCCGGAGGCGACGGACTGCTCCGGGACGGACTTCCCCATCACCCAGTACCAGTACTACGGACCGGCCTCCGGGCCGCCTTCGGAGAACTACGGCAATACCGCCAACCGTCTGAAGCAGGTGGTCCGCTACCTGTCGCATGGGGGAGCGCAGTCCTGTGCTGGCGCGCCGTCGTTGATCACCCGCTTCGACAGGTACGACGCACGCGGCAACCCGACGCAGGTCACCCTCCCGGAGAGCAGCACCGCCGCACTGCGCGCCCTGACGTTCCAGCGCTCGGGCGGGCGCCTGGAGAGCGTGACGGCGCAGGGCCTGACGTCCCAGTACTTCTATGAAGGGCCCCGGGTCCGGGCCATCCGCCACCCCACGGGCGACTACACGGTGAGCTGTTACCGGAGCGGGACCCCGGCGGGACAGGGATGCACGGGCGGGCTGAAGACGCAGCTGCTTCAGTGGACGGCGGTCGCCAACGACGTGAACGGCGTGGATTGGAGCGAGAAGCGCCTGCTGACCTACTGGCCGGATGGCATCGTGAAGACCGAGGAGATGCGCACGCGCCGCAACGGAGTGGAGGAGAGCCGGCGGCTCATCACGCACCATCCGGATCCCCACCACCGGCCGACCTATACCCGCATGGGCGAGGGGGCCGGCAGCTTCGGCGCGGTGGCGGGGTTCGACGTGAACAACAACCGCGTGGCCATCGGGCGTCCGTTCAACGACGCCCCGGACTTCTGCCGGACGCCCGGGCAGACGGGGACGGGCATCTCCGAACTCTGCACGAGCCTGGGGTATGACACGGCGGATCGTCTGACGACCGTGTCGAAGGTCATCGAGGACGGCAGCGACAAGCAGACCTCCCTGTCCTACGACGCCCAGGGGCACATCAAGCAGGTGCACAGGCTCTGCCCGGCGGGAACCAGTGGGGCATGCCGTCCCCTGGCGAACTACCAGTACGACGACTTCGGAAAGCTGATCGAGCTGCGGCTTCCCCACGCGACAGGCTTTGTGCAGCAGGACTACGACGTGCGCGGCAACCTGCGCATCAAGCAGTCCGCCGCCATGCGCGCAGCGGGGGAGTGGGTGGAGTATGCCCATGACCTGGTTGGCCGGGCGCTGAGCTCGACGCGGCGGCTGGCGGGGAGTGGGACCCCCGAGGTGCTCTTCCAGTTTGGATACGACGCAGACGGGACGCTTCCCGCGCTCTGCGGAGATCCCGAGCTGAAGTCGAAGGGACAGCTGCGCTACCGCGACGACTCCTTCGGGCGGACCTGGTATCGCTACGACACGGAAGGAAGGCTGGTGGCCGAACTCCGGCAGCGGCAGGGAGACACGGTGTGCTCGCCGGAGCTGGAGACGCGCTACACCTACGACACCCTGGGGCGGTTCTCAGGGGTGCTTCATCCCTATGGGCGTGCGGTCCAGTACATCTACGGAACGGGGGCCCTGGCCCGTCGTGTCAGCGCCATTGACGTCACGTGGTTCCCTGGAACAGGGATCGAAACGCGGCGCATGGTGAGCGACATTGTCTGGGAGCCCTTCGGGGGCCTGCGCGGCTATCAAATCACTCCCGCCCCGGGCCTCAACCCTGTCTCGGTCGAGTACGCCCTGGGTGACAACGGCACGGTGGCGCCGTCGGGTTGTGGCAGTGCCTTCCCTTCGGCCTCGAGCTCGGACCGGACCGGCCGCCTCCGCTCGCTGCGCGTGAGTTCCGGGGCCTTCACCCCGGGGGTGGGATCCGGGGACATCTACAAGAAGGACTACACCTGGCACGCGGATCAGATCGTCCGGACGGACACCTGCCTCCTGGGCGGCCCCACGCCCAGGACAGAGCTGTTCGACTATGACCGGGACCTGCGCCTGAAGTCGGCGCAGCGGCCCTCGGGCAACGTCGAGGCAGCGGGTGGCGCTTTCGACAACCTGCTCTTCAGCTACGACACGCGGGACAACCGCAAGACCCTGACGGGCAACCTGACCGTGGCGCTCTCCCATTCCGCGGGACTCACGAGTGGCTGGCTGATGTCGGCCACGCCCTCGCACGACGATTTCCAGACGGTGGCCTACGACTATGACGCGGACGGACGGGCGGTCCGCAAGGAGGCTGGGCTCTACACGTCCGGAAGCCCCGCCAATGTCCTGGAACTGGGCTACGGGCCCTTCAATGCATCCGAGGGGCAGGGCTCCGCGCGTGAGACCGTGTTCCGGGCGGTGCGGGTGAATGGCCTGACCTACAACTACTACTACGACGCCTTCGGCCGGCGCCGGGCGAAGGTGAACCCCTTCGGTCTGCGGGATGAGTTCTTCCACAGCGTGGGCAGCGAACTGCTCGTGGACCAGGGATGGAGTGACGTCACGCAGGGAAGCTTTCAGGCGGTGGACGACTACGTCTGGTTGGGCGGCAAGCCGGTGGTGATGTTGCGGGGGCGGGTGGACGCCACCACGCACGCGCGTCAATCGGACTTCAACGCGGACTGCCGGCGCAACGGCGAGGCTGCCAGCTGCGGGGCGTACTTCCCGGTGGTGGACCTGACCGGCAGGCCGGTGCTGATGCTGGACGGGATCGGCAAGGTGGCAGGGGCGGCGGACTACCAGCCTTTTGGTCACGTCAACCGCTTCACGCTGCTGGACCCAAGCCAGCACCCCTACTCGGACGCAGACGGAGAGACCATCTCCGCGTTCGTCCAGCAACCTGATAACAGCCAGGTGAAGGTCCGGATGCGCGGATTGTTCCAGTTTGTCGACATGCAGGACGATGAAGACGACACGGACGAAATCCTCCTTCGGGATGCGGATTCCAATGCAGTGCTCGCGGTCCTCACCGGCCCGCAGCAGGGCCGCTGGGTGACGCAGTGGGTTCCGACTTCCGCGGGACGCGTCTACGTGAACATCTCCGCGGGAGAGCAGGGCGCCGAGCCCAACGCCTTCACGGGCGCGGCTGTCGAGGGGTACGAATACCAGCGCTACCAGGTGGGGGCTTCCCCCTTCTGGACCCCGTTGCGCGGCGCGGGCCAGTACTACGACGCGGAGACGGACTTCTTCGAGAACTGGAACCGTTACTACGACCCCAGCATCGGCCGGTACCTCCAGCCGGAACCCGCACTGCAGAGCCCGGGATACCTGGCTGACATGGTGGCTCGGGGATACGACGTGCCGGCGTATTCCTATGCCCTGAACAATCCGATGATTTACACGGACCCGAATGGTCTTTGGGTCTTGGGAGTCGGGGTGTCCGGTGCATTCCAATTCTTTACTGGAATGGAGGCTTCCGTCCACGTGACGGTGGATACCACTGGTCGCATGGCGTTGATGATTACTCCTGGTGTCCGAGTCGGATTGGATTACGGCTGGTCAGTATCCCCCAATGTCTTCGTGAGCAGTGCTCCTACTGTAGATTCATTGCGTGGTTATGGGACCAACGTCACCGTGGACTGCCCGTGGGGCTCCTTCTCCATGACGGGGGCAATGGATTTGGACGCAAACAAAGGCTATATGGGGGGGGCGTATGGCTTTTCGGAGCCAGCCTTGGGAACGATTGCAGGTTTTACTTGGGAGGGTACGTTTTCGTACGTTCCAGTCGCAGGACAGGTGTTTCCTTGGTGAAGGCAGCGGATGAACGGCGCGGGTGACCCGCTTTATGTGATGGCGTGGAGACAGCAAAGGCGGTGGTATCGCCTGCTGCTCGTGGCGTTTCTGCTCATGCCGTTCATCCCTGCTGTGGGCTGGGCATTGCAGGTGCGTTCAGGAGGAAGACAAATCATGTTTGCCTTCCTCCTGGGGTCGATGATTTTGGCAGTGATTTCATCGATTCGGGCGACGCTGTTTCGATGTCCCCGTTGTCGACAGCGGTTCTTCATCCAAGGGTTCTACAGGAATACGCGCACGCGACAGTGCCTGCACTGCGGCCTTCCGAAATGGGCGACTCAGGGCTGAGCACTGGCGTCTGCGTTATTTGCGCGTATCCCCGGGCGGAGTGGCCACCACCTTACGCCCCAGCTCCAGTATCGTGGCGCTCTCCGACGGATCCGGGCGCTTGTCCCGCAGCGTGACGAACTCCTCCGCGGCCGTGGGGTGGATGCCCACGGTGGCGTCGAGCTGCTTCTTCGTCACGCCGCACTTCAGTGCCACCGCGAGCCCCTGGATGATCTCCGGCGCGTCGGCTCCCACCATGTGGAAGCCCAGCACGCGCTCCGTGCCTTGCTCCACCACCACCTTCATCATCGACCGCTCATCCCGGCCCGTCAGCGTGTGCTTCATGGGCCGGAAGCTGGAGACGTAGACGTCCACCTTGCCGTAGCGCTCCATCGCCTCGCGCTCCGTGAGCCCCACCGTGCCCACGGGCGGCTGGCTGAAGACCGCGGACGGGACGTTCTCGTGGTCCATCGTCACCGGGTTGTTCCGGTACAGCGTCTCCACCATCGCGCGGCCCTCCGCGATGGCCACCGGCGTGAGGTTCAGCCGGTCCGTCACGTCCCCCACCGCGTAGATGCTCTCCACCGACGAGCGCGACTGCGCGTCCACCACCACCGCGCCGCGCTCGTTCAGCTTCACGCCCGCCTCCTCCAGGCCCAGGCCCTGCGTGTTGGGCACGCGGCCGGTGGAGTACAGCACCGCGTCGACCTCCAGCGTCTCCCCCATGCGCGTCAGAAGGCTGAGCGTGCCGTCCTCGCGCTTCTCGATGTCCTGGACGAAGGTCTCCGGGCGGATGTCCACGCCCTTCTTGCGCATCTCCTGCGTCAGCGCCGCGCGGATGTCGTTGTCGAAGCCTCTCAGCACCGTGTCGCCGCGGATCAGCATCGTCACCTTCGCGCCCAGCGCCGCGAAGATGCCCGCGAACTCCACGCCAATGTAGCCGCCTCCCACCACCGCCACCCGGCGCGGCAGCGTGGGCAACTCCAGCGCCTGCTCGGACGTGAGCGCGTGCTCGATGCCCGTCACCTCCGGCAGGTAGGGCCGCCCGCCCGTGGCCACCAGGATGCGCTCCGCCGTGTAGCGCTTGCCCGCGACCTCCACCGTGTGCGCGTCCACCACCCGGCCGCGGCCCTCCACCAGCGTCACGCCCGCGTCGCGCAGGAGCCGCCCGTAGATGCCCGTCAGCCGGTCCAGCTCCTTCGCCTTCACCGCCTGGAGCTTCTTCCAGTCCAGCGCGGGGCCGTTCACCGTCCAGCCGTAGCCCGCCGCGTCCTCGAAGTCGTAGCGGTAGTGCGCCGCGTACACGAGCAGCTTCTTGGGCACGCACCCGCGCAGCACGCACGTGCCGCCCACGCGCCCCTCCTCGCAGATGGCCACCTTCGCGCCGGAGGCCCCCGCTCGCCGGCTGGCCGCCACGCCGCCCGACCCCGCGCCCAATGTGAACAAGTCGAAGTCGTAGCCCGCCATCCGGTGTCCTCCCTGAGTCAAAAGTGATGTTTCAGCGCTCCAGAGGGAAGGAACCCTGCCGGGCCCTGCCCGCCGGGTTGCTCCCCGGGGTCCGAAGCGCCTCCTGCTTCGCCTGCCCCCGCCGCATTCAATCCCCCTCCCGCACGAGAAGGGGGGATATCCTTACCGTGCGTAAGGGCGGCTCCCCCTCATGTCTCACCCCCCCTCCTGTCAGACCCCCTCCCGGGCGGATGCCCCGGACGCAGACACGTCTCCGGGCATGGATCCGGAAGTGGTGGGGCGCCGGTACCGCATCCTCGACCTGCTGGGGCGCGGCGGCGCGGGCACCGTGTGGCGCGCGCAGGACGGGCTGTCCGGGCCGGTGGCCCTCAAGCGGCTGCACAAGACGGTGGCGGACCTGGCGCGGCGGCCCGGGCGGGGCACTCCTTCCGCCTTCGCCACCCAGGGCATGGCGCTGTCGCTGGCCCACGAGTTCCAGACGCTGGTGTCGCTGCGCCACCCGCACGTCATCCGCGTGCTGGACTACGGCTTCGACGCGGAGGGCCGGCCCTACCTGGCCATGGACCTGCTGGAGGACGCGCGCACGCTGGTGGAGGCCGGCACGGACGCGCCCCTGACGGTGCAGGTGGGGCTGCTCATCCAGACGCTCCAGGCGCTCGCGTACCTGCACCGGCGCGGCATCATCCACCGCGACCTGAAGCCCGGGAACGTGCTGGTGGTGCGCGGCCAGGTGAAGGTGCTGGACTTCGGCCTGGCCGTGGGCCGCGACCAGCAGGGCCGCCGCGCGCAGCCCGCGGGCACCCCCGGCTACCTGGCCCCGGAGCTCTTCGAGGACCAGCCCCCGTCCGAGCTGACCGACCTCTTCGGCTTCGGCGCCATGGCGTGCCAGATGTTCTTCGGCCGGCTGCCCCACGCGGGCCAGGTGTTCGCGACGCCGGGCTTCCCGCCCGCGCTCAAGGCCCTGCTGGAGCAGCTGGTGGCGCCCGAGGCGCACCGCCGGCCGCGCGACGCGGAGGCCGTCATCACCGCGCTGAGTGACGCCGTGGGCCAGCCCCGGCCCGCCGAGTCCGCCGCCACGCGCGAGAGCTTCCTCCAGTCCGCGCGCTTCGTGGGCCGCGTGGCGGAGCGCGAGCACCTGACGGACGTGCTCGACGCGGCGCTCGCGGGCCAGGGCAGCGCGTGGCTCATTGGCGGCGAGAGCGGCGTGGGCAAGTCGCGCCTCCTGGAGGAGGTGCGCTCGCTGGCGCTGGTGCGCGGCGCGATGGTGCTGCGCGGCCAGGCGGTGGACACCGGCGGCGTGCCCTACCAGGAGTGGCGCGCGGTGCTGCGCTGGCTGCCCATGCTCACGGAGCTGTCCGACCGCGAGGCGCGCGTGCTCCGGCCGCTGGTGCCGGACATGGAGGCGCTGCTGGGCCGCGAGGTGCCCGCCGCGCCGGAGCTGGACGCGGACATGGCGCAGCTGCGCCTGCACCAGACGGTGGAGGACCTCTTCGCCCGCCTGTCGCAGCCCACCGTGGTCATCCTGGAGGACCTGCACCAGTCGCACGCCGAATCGCTCCAGCTCCTCGCGCAGCTCGCGGTCCGGGCGCCGGGGCTGCCGCTGCTGCTGCTCGTGAGCTTCCGAGACGACGAGTCCCCGCAGCTGCCGGAGCACCTTGCCGGCACCCGCGTGCTGCGCCTGCAACGGCTGAACGCGGAGGAGATCGCCCAGCTGGGCGAGTCCATGCTGGGCGCCGTCGGCCGCCGGCCCGACGTGGTGGAGCTGCTGCGCCGCGAGTCGGAGGGCAATCCGTTCCTATTGGTGGAGGTGGTGCGCGCGCTGGCGGAGGACGCGGGCGGCCTGGACCGGCTGGGCGCCGTCGCGCTGCCCCAGCGCGTGTGGGCGGGCGGCATGCGCGCGCTGGTGCAGCGCCGGCTGGAGAAGGTGCCCCGGGACGCGCGGGAGCTGCTGGACGTGGCGGCGCTGCTGGGCCGGGAGCTGGACCTGGAGGTGCTGGAGCGGGCCGCGCCCGGCGTGGACGTGGAGGCGTGGCTCACCGACTGCGCCGCGGCGGCGGTGCTGGACGTGGCCGACGGTCGCTGGCGCTTCGCGCACGACAAGCTGCGCGAGCGGTTGCTGGAGGACCTGTCCCCGGCGCTCCGTCCCGTGCTTCATCGACGCGCGGCCCTGGCGCTGGAGGCGGCCCACCCCACGGGGCATGCCGCCGCGCTGTCGTACCACTGGGGTCAGGCAGGGGACGCGGCTCGCGAATCGCATCACGCGCGGCTCGCGGGCGAGGAGGCGCTGGCGGTGGGGGCGTGCCGGGAAGCGCTGCCGCTGCTCTCGCGGGCGCTGGCGGTCGCGCCCCAGGCCACGCCGTTGGAGCGGGGCCGCGTGGAGGCGCTGCTCGCGGAGGCGCGCTTCCAGCTGGGGGACCTGGAGGCCTTCCGCGCGCACGCGGAGGCGGCGCTCGCGCACTTCGGCTGGCGCGTGCCCTCGTCTCGCGTGGCGTGGGTGCTGGGCACGCTGACGCAGGCGCTGGCTCGGCTGGCGCAGAGTGCACGGCCGGACGCGTACGTGGATGATTCCAGGCGGCGCCGGGAGACGCGGCGGGTGGCGGGCCGGCTGCTGATGCGGCTCACCGACGCGTTCATCTACGCGCAGGAGGCGCTGCCGGTGCTCTGGAGCGGCCTGCGCATGCTCAACCTGTGCGAGCCCGCGGGGCCCACGCCGGAGCTGGCGCGCGGCTACACGGTGATGGCGGTGGTGGCGGGCACGGTGCCGGTGCACCGCGTGGCGGACGCGTGGGTGAAGCGGGCGCAGGAGGTGGCCGAGAGCGTGGGCCGCCCGGCGGACCTGGCCTACGTGCTCAACCGCAACGCGGTGTGCGCGGTGTACCAGGCGCGCTGGCAGGACGTGGAGACGTGGCTTTCGCGAGCGACGGCCATCGTGGACTCGGTGGGGGACCTGCGGCTGGCGGAGGAGTGCCGCGCGCTGCTCACCGTGTCCGCCATGTACCGGGGCCAGTTCGCTCGGGGCCTGCCGCTGATGGACTGGCTGGAGGCGTCCGCGGTGCGCCGGGGCTCGGCGCAGACGCAGCACTGGGCCCAGCATTATCGCGCGCACATGCTGCTGCGGCTGGGCGAGCACGCTCGGGCCCGCGTGGCGCTGGAGCCGGCGCTCGCGTGGACGGAGGCGCATGGCGGCGCCACCGACCGCATCATCACCGACGGCACGCTGGCGCTCTTGTGCCTGCGCGAGGGCGACGCGGCGGGGGCTCGCGCGGCGGCGGAGAAGGCGCTGGTGCGGCTGTCCGCGGGCAAGCCGGTGGCGCACTTCGTCTACTTCGGCGCGACGGCGGTGGCGGAGGTGCTGCTCACGCTGTGGGCGCGCGAGACGCCCGGGCCCGGCTTGCAGGCGCTCACGCACAGCGCTCGGGCCGCGCTCCAGGCGGTGGAGGGCTTCGCGCGGGTGTTCCCCTTCGGCGAGCCCGCCGCGTGGCTGTGGCGCGGCTGCGAGGCGTGGCTCTCGGGGAAGCATCGCAAGGCCTTCCGCGCGTGGAAGCGCTGCATCGCGGAGTCGGATGCGCGGGGCATGCCCTACGAGGCGGCTCGCGCGCGGCTGGAGTGGGCGCGGCACCTGCCCGCGGACGACGCGGAGCGTGCGGGGTTGCTGCGGCGGGCGGCGGAGGACTTCACCCGGCTGGGGGCGCGCGAGGACCTGGCGCGGACCCTGGCCGAACAGGGGACGGCAGGGTGACGAAGCGATGATGTGGCTGCGGGATGTGGCGTTGCTGGCATGCCCGGATTGCCGGGGCCAGCTGGTGTGGCACGGGCAGAGCGAGGACGACCGGCTGGACGAGGGACGTCTGCTCTGCGGCGGCTGCGGCGAGACGTGGAAGGTGGAGGAAGGGCTCGCCCGGCTGTACCGCGAGGACCGCGTGCAGGGCACGGACCGCCTGATGCGCCACATCTACGACGGGCTGCCCGCGCTGCACGACCCGCTGACGGCGGTGCTGACCCCGCTGTTCCAGTCCGTCTCCGAATCGCGGATGCGTGATGGGTACATGCGCAGGCTGGAGCTGGGCGCGCTGAAGCCGCGCGACGACGGACAGCCCGTGCGCGTGCTGGAGGTGGGCGTGGGCGCGGGCGCGAACCTGCCGCGCATCCGGGGCTCGCTGCCGCCGGGCCTGCCCGTGGAGGTGTGGGGCCTGGACCTGAGCACCGGCATGCTGGCGCAGTGTGAGAAGCGGCTGCGAAAGGGCCGCGGCGTGAAGGACACGCGGCTGCTGGTGGCGGACGCGCACGCGCTCCCGTTCAAGGACGGCCTGTTCGACCGCGTCTTTCACGTCGGCGGGATTGGGAGCTACCGCCAGCCCGCGGTGGCGCTGCGGGAGATGGCGCGCGTGGCGCGGCCCGGCACGCCGCTGGTGGTGGTGGACGAGCAGCTGGACGCGGCCTTCCGCCCGTCGCTGTTCCAGCGCGCCGCGTTCCGCGCCCTCACGTTCTACACGCGCGACGCGAAGAGCCCCCGCGACCTGCTGCCTCGGAACGCCGAGGACGTCATCGAGGAACAGGTGTCACCGTTCTACTACTGCCTCACGTTCCGCGTTCCGGCCGTCACGGGTTGAGCACCAGGTCCAGCAGCTTCAGTGTCATGCCGCCCGTGAAGTCGATGGTGGCGCCGTTGAACCACGCGGCGTCGTCGCCCACGAGCACGGTGACGAAGCGGGCCACCTCGTCCAGGGTGCCCATGCGCCCCGCGGGGTTCATGGCCGCGTGGCGCGCCTCCAGTCGGGCCAGCGCCTCCGGTGAGTAGACGTGCCGCAGCGCGGGCGTCATCACGGTGCCGAACTTGAGCAGGTTGACGCGGTGGCCCTTCGGGCCCAGCTCCATGGCCAGGTGGCGCACGTACATCTCCAGCGAGGCCTTGGCGGCGCTGATGAGGCCGGTGTTGCCCAGGTGCGTTTCATCCAGCGGGTTCTGGAGGCCCAGCAGGCGCGCGTCCGGGGCCAGCAGGTCGCGTTGCACCAGGGCCTGTGTCCAGTACACGAACGAGTGCGCCATGCAGTCGAAGGTGCGCTGGATGCGGCGCGGGTGCAGCCGGTCCGGGCCCTCGGAGAGGAAGTGCCCCACGGACGCGCCGGCGATGGCGTGCACGAACAGCTTCACGCTGCGGGGGCCCGCGCGCTGGAGCAGCTCGTCCGCGCCGGCCTCGGCGGCTTCGGGCGTGGAGGCATCCGCCTGCCGCAGGTACACGTCCCGGCCCGCGTCGCGCACGCGGGCCTCCAGCTCCCGCGCGGTGTCCGGGTAGCGGCCCCGGTGCACGCCGAAGACGTTCAGCCCCGGCTTGCGCGCGACGGCCTCCGCGATGGCCGCGCCCGAGCCGGAGGATGCGCCCAGGATGAGGGCCCACGCCTGGGGCGGCGGGTCCTCCGCTCTTGCTGGAGGGGATCCGCCTGCTGAGGGAGGCTCGTGCATGGTGCTTCCATCATAGGAACCCGGACGCGGCGGGGCTGGGAGATCACCCAAGCCTCACTGCTCGCGCAGGGTCCGGACGGCCTCGGCCACCAGCGCGGCGTTGTCCTCCGCGCGCTGGCCGTCCGGAAGCACGAGCGTGTCCTCCAGCCCGATGCGCGTGTCGAACCCGTGGCGCCGTGCCCACCCGAGCACGGCCCAGGCTCCTCCTTCCGAGCCGTGGACGAGCAGGGGCCGCGAGAAGCCCGTGGCGCGCAGCAGGTCCACCAGCGTCCGCGCCTCCTGACATGCGGCTTCCGGCTGGGAGGACTGCGTCTCCACGAGCACGCGCAGGCACTCCGGCGCGCGCGGCCAGGCCATGAGGCGCGGGACGTCCTCGGGGAACCACACCCCTGCCTCCACGCCGATGCCCGCGTCGAGTAGCGCGTCCGCGATGGCGTCCCAGCCGGGCTCGGACAGGTTGACGGAGGCGAAGTCGGGCCGGGTGCTGGCGGACAGCGCCTTCCAACTGGCGATCCGCGCGTGGCGGGCCTTCACATCCGGGAGAATCCAGGCGCCGGTGCTGACGCCCACGGGCACGCCTGGACAGGCGTGGCGGATGGCGGACACCGCCACACCGATGTCCGCCGCGTCCAGGGACTCGCCGCCGTGCGACGCGCGCGGATGCACATGGAATGCCCCCGCGCCCGCGGCGTGACAGGCGGCGGCGTCGCGTGCGAGCGCTTCGGGGGGGATGGGCAGCCGGGGATGATCCACGGCCGCGCGGGCTCCGTTGAGGCATACCTTGAGCAACATGTGCGGGATGTAGCCACGAAAGACACCCGCTCCACGGGCTTCGTGAAGTTGCTCCGTCCGCTGGTGGAAACCCCGCTGCACGAAGGGATGGGTGGGTTGTTCCCGGGTCCGTCCGCGTTTACCGAAGAAGGACGCATCCCCAGCGCCGTGGAGAAGGAGTTTCCCATCGTGCGTCCCCCGGAAAAGGTCGTGTTCGGCCACACCGTCGAAGGCCTGCTGGTGACCTTGGAGGGGCATCTGGACGG
Source organism: Corallococcus sp. CA054B (assembly GCF_003611625.1). Lineage (NCBI taxonomy): Bacteria > Pseudomonadati > Myxococcota > Myxococcia > Myxococcales > Myxococcaceae > Corallococcus > Corallococcus sp. CA054B. Next base: position 12,112 of record NZ_RAVY01000097.1, on the reverse strand, counting down.
CCCGCTCCGAGCGAAGTTGAGGGAGGCGGGCCTGGACCTGGACCAGGAGCTGGCGCCCGCCTATCCCCGGGACCAGTGGCACCAGATGTTGCTCCTGGGCGCGCAGGTGCTCTTTCCCCACCACTCCGTCGCGCAGGCGCACTGGCACCTGGGCCAGCGCTTCGTCACGGCCTACTTCTCCACCCGCATCGGCCGCGCGCTGCAAGGCGTGGTGAAGTTCCTGGGCCCCGCGCGCACGTTGGAGCGCACGGCGCGCAACATGGCCTCCGGCAACAACTACCTCCAGGTGGACGTGGAGCGCCTGGCCACCACCGACTACCGGCTCCGGGTGAGCGAAGGCGGCATCCACCCGGAGTTCATCGGGGCCCTGTGCCACTTCGGCACGTTGACCACCGGCGTGCAGGGACTCACCACCGTGGTCGAGGGCCGCGAAGGGCCCGCCGCGACGTACCGCATGCGCTGGTAGCGGGCCCGCGTGCTCAGCCGTGGGAGATGACGAACTCCTGCTCTCCCACGCGCACCTGGAGCAGGCGCTGGATGCCCGACCCCAGCTTCCACCGGATGGCGAGCTGATCCATCCACGCGACGAACGCGGTGACGCGGAAGTCGTCGCAGGCCAGGTCGTCCAGGGCCGTGAACACCTGCTGCACGGCGGAGGTCGAGTCGTTCTCCGCGATGACGGCTTCTGAATGGATGGCCTTGTTCAGCGCGATGAGCTTGTCGAGCAGGTCCCTCCAGAACACGTACACCTTCCCGTACGGCTGGCTCCCGATGTCGCCTCCGTAGCGCGAGGACTGCACGAGCACGTCCGAGAACGTGCCCGTGCCGCCAGTCTGCTCCCAGTGTGACGCGACGAAGCCGTCCGCCCCCGCCTGGGTCTTCAGGTGCCAGGCCACGCTCGCCCTCGCCCGGTCGAGCGTCCAGTCCTTCGCGCCGTCCTTGAGGTACGCGTCCCAGAGCGGCGCGTAGAGCTCTTCCCGGCGCTGGAGGCTGGTGCGCACGGGCTGGCTGGCCCGGGGCAGGGCGCGCGCCAGGGCCCTGGCGAAGGCGTTGCGTTCGAAGGCGGGTTCGGAGCCCAGCTTCGCCAGCAGCCGCCGGAAGCTGGGGTTGTCCACGCGCAGGTCCAGCCGCGTGACGGTCTTCGTGCCGGCGGGCGCCGCGCGGAAGAGGCGGTCCACCAGCGCTGGCGCGTCCTCCGGACGGACCGCGCCCCAGACGGTGGCCCCGTCCACCGCGCGTTGGATGAGCTCCTTCGACAGGCCGTCCTCCACCTGGCTCTGGGCGAAGAAGGAGTATTCGAATTCGTCCGCGCTGGGCGTGAGGCTGAAGCGCGGCATCTGGGCGCTGAAGTCGAGCCCCCAGCGGGAGGTCTTCCCGTACAGCACGCCCGAGCTCGTGTAGCTGCGCGCCCCCAGGAACGCGTAGCGGCGGGGGCCCTGCCGGTGGTCGCGGGACGCGTGCTGGACCACGGCCTTGAGCTTCCGCCGGTCCTCCTGCGAGGCGAAGTTGATGTCGCGCCAGCCCAGGCCCAGGCCCCAGACGCGCTGGGACTCCACGGACTTCATGTGGAAGTAGCGCCGCAGCCAGGTGTCATTCACCCGGCGCTGGATGGAGGCCAGGTCGCCGGAGACGAACGCGCCATGCGCGCCCGCCAGCTCCTCCACGGGCACCTCCAATTCCAGCAGCGTCGCGTCCTCGGTGCTGCGCGCGTACTCGTATTCGAAGCCGGCCTTGAGTGAGCCGCTGACCACGCTCTCCACGAAGTCCTTCAGTTCTTCATACGCGGCCGTCACCGCCGCGACCGTGGGCTCCACCGACTTGAGGAACCCCAGCTGCTTCAACAGCGCGGCGGCGACCTGGAGGAGCGCGGGCTGGAGCGAGCCCTGCTCCAGGCCTTCGACGAGCTTCAAGGCATCCTGCACCTTGGCGTCCACGGCGCTCAGGATGGAGGCGAGCAGCGGCGACGAGTACTCCAGCGACACGCCCGCGGACACGTGGACGGCCGCGGCGTCCGAGGTGGCCTTGCGGACCGACACGCGGAACGGCCCGCCGTCCTTCGGCCGGGAGAAGACGATGCGGAACTCGTCCTGGAGGGACACGGTGCCGCCGATGGACGCGCCCGCCTCCGCCTTCAGCTCGAACACCAGCTGCCCGGCCAGCCGCTTCGCGAGCGCCGCGACCAGGGACGTGCTGATGGCGGACCAGGACACCTTCACGCCGGCCTTCAGGGCCACGCACGTCTGGAACGACAGGGCATCACCGGGCTGGAGCGCCTGCACATCCCCCAGCACGAAGGGCAGGCGCAGGGACTTCACGTCCGAACCCAGCGCGGCCTCCAGCGTCTGGGTGGCGGCGTGGTGCCGGTAGTCCGCCACCTTCACCTGGAGCGCCCCGCCGCCGCTCAGCTCGACGAAGGGGAAGTGGCCCTGGCCGTTGGCCTCCGCGCTCAGCTCCGCCGCGTACTTCAACCAGCACGCGGCCCCGTCCGGGGAGAAGAGGGGCTCCACCGAGGAGCCGTCCAGCGTCTTCGGGGGCACGCCGATGATGCCGTACGCGTCCTTGTCGTTCCGGTCGTTGAAGAGCTCGACGGGGACCTTGAGCGCGCCCGTCAGGGACACCGCGCCTCCCTGGATGGGGATGGCCTTGTTGCCGTTCAGCTCCGCGTGGCCCAGCGCCTGTTCGTGCGCGGCGTTGCCCAGCGCGAGCTTGAGCGTGTTCACCGCGGGAATGTGGATGCTCCAGCTCATGATGCCCCCCAACCATGGAATGCCCCTGTCCCAGGGGCTGGTGCGCAATCATTGACGTGGGGCCTGCCTGGACGCTTCTGACGGCGGGGAGGTGTGACTGTCCTCACCGTGAAATCGTCATCGCCCCTGGGATGTAGGGGTTGTCCACGAGTCCGTGTTCGAACTAACCAGGGGGCACCCAAGCCACGTCACCCCCCGAGACGTGGCGGAGGAGCCCCTCGTGTCGAACCCCTCGGAGATCATCTTCGGCCATACGGTGGAAGGGCTGCTGTTGGCCCTGAAGGGCCGGCTGGACGGCCCGCTGCGCGCGAAGCTGAAGGACGCCGGGCTGGACCTGGACCGGAAGCTGGAGCCCGCGTATCCGAACGCCATCTGGCAGAAGGTCCTGCATCTCTGCGCGACGGAGCTGTTTCCGGACGTGTCCATGAACGAGGCGCAGTGGCGGCTGGGAGAGCGCTTCGTCGCGGGCTACTTCGAGACGAACATGGGCCGCGCGCTGCAGGCGGTGGTGAAGCTGCTGGGCCCCGCGCGCACCCTGGAGCGCACGTCGCGCAACCTGGCCTCCGGCAGCAACTTCCTGCACGTGGAGGTGGAGCGGCTGGCGGCCACGGACTACCGCATCAAGGTGAACGAGGGCGGGACCTACCCGGAGTTCATCGGCTCCATCTGCCACCACGGGACGCTGACCACCGGCGTGAAGGGCCTCACCACCGTGGTCGAGTCCCGCCAGGGCCGCGCCGCCATCTACCGCATGCGCTGGTAGTCCCGCGGGTGCCCTTGCCACCTGGGTGGCCCTGCTTGATGCTGAGGTCATGACGCAAGGGCCGCCCACGGATGACGCCTCGGATGCCCTGCGGGAGCTGGGCCGCAGGCTCTCCAGGCGGAGGAGGGAAGCCGGGCTGGAAGTGGAAGCCCTGGCCACGCGTGCGCGGGTTTCCGCGCATCTCATCCGGACCTTCGAGCAGGGCGAGCAAGCGTTGGGGCTCAGCGCGCTGACCCGGTTGGCCTCGGCGCTGGGACTTGCGCCTACGGCCTTCTTCCACACGTCCGCGCCCGTCGAGCAGGTCCCCTTGGAGCCCTCGGCGCTGCTGAAGGGAAGCGCGGTCAGCGCTTCGCTTTCCGATACGGACCGGACCTTCCTCTTGGAAGGGCTCCGGCAGGCACGGGCCTTCAGCCTGCTTGGCGCGCTCCGGCAGGTCCTCCGGTTGGCGGATCAGGTCCATCCCGAACCGCCGCCCATGAGGAACGCCCACCAGGCGGGGTATGCGTGCGCCCGGAGGGTCCGAGCCCTGCTGCCGGAGCGTCAGGGCCCGTTGCGCAATCTGGGCCGGCTGATGGAAAGCCACTTCGACGTCCTCGTCCTCCGCCATGCCTTCACGAATCCCGCCGTGCATGGCGTCAGCTGCCGCTCTGGCAGTGCCCGCCTCATCGTCATTCATTCGGAGCTGACACGTGAGCCGGTGCGCCGCTTCGTGCTGGCTCACGAACTGGCGCATCAGCTCCTCGACTTGTCGGAGAGCGACGTCCAGACGGACGAGGGGCGCTTGGACTCGTCGCGCTTCTGGATGGAGAACCCTCCCGCGGAGAAACGGGCGAATGCGTTCGCCGCCATGCTGCTGGCACCCGAAGAGGCGGTGACGCAGAGCCTGGGGGCCGCGAAACCGGAGGGCTATGGCCTGAAGGAAGCCCGCGAGCTGGTCATCCGGGCTCGCACCCACTTCGGCCTCAGCTTCTCCGCCATGGCCTGGCATCTCTACAACCTCCGGTACATCCGGGAACGGGAGACCGTGGATGCCCTCTTGATGGCCCCGGACGAAACCGTCCTGGAGGGCTTCGAGGACGATACGCGCTTCACCGGCATCGAGCGACGTGCCCTGGATGCGCACGCCCACGAGTTGATCTCATCGAGCCGGGCTCGCGAGCTGCTCGGGCGCCCTGTCGAGGACCTGCTCGCGACATGAGCCGATACGTCGTCGACACCGACGTGCTGGCGAACGTCCAGCGCGCGGGGCATGCCCTCACGCTGAGGGAGCTGGGGGCCCTGCCCGTCGTCATCACCGACACGGTCTGGGATGAGTTGACCGTGGGCGCCTCCCTTGCCGGTGCCCCGGAGCGTCTGGTCCAGGAAGCGGAGGCGATGCTCAAGGCCATCGCGGGGGCGCCCACCGTGTTGGTGCCGCAGAGCCTGGAGGCCCAGACGCTGGTCCAGCTCCAGCTCCCGCCGGTGACAGAAGGGATGGGGGAGCACTCCGTGATTGCCTATGCCTGTCACCATCCCGACGCGACGGCGATCCTGCATGACCGACGCGCCCTTCATCGGGGCATCGAGGAGCTTCGCGGACGGGTGCTCTCCCTGCACGGGTTCCTGGACGTGCTTCGTCGGGAGTACGGGCTCGCACCGAAGGCGGCACACCAGATTTCGGAGTGGTACTGCGTCCGTAACAAGCCGCAGCGTCGCCCGCTCTGGTGGTAACGCTCAGGAGGAGCGCGCCGCGTCCAGCAGTCCCTGCACCGCGCCCGTCACCTCGCGGTGCACCGTGAGCAGGGCCTCCCGGTCCGCCGCGTCGAAGCCTGAGGTCAGGTGGGTTGTCAGTGGCTCTCCAACCCATTGGATCATCTTCACCGGGAAGGGCAGGGACAGCGGCCACAGGCCCGTGGCGCCTACGCCCAGCCATAGCGGCAGCTTTCCGGGCATCCCCACGCGCTTGCCCCACGCGTAGCCGTCGTTCAGGCCCACGTATGCGTCGTCCATGCCGTGGCCCGCGATGGGGACGATGGGCAGGCCGTAGCGCACGGCCAGCCGCAGGTAGCCCAGCCGCTCTCCCCAGTCCACGCGGTAGCGGTGCCGGAAGTCTCGGCAGCCCTCGCGCGTGCCCCCTGGCTGCACCAGGACGTGCTCGCCCTTCTTCACCGCTTCGGCCAACAGCGGTCCGTCGCCGGTGACGAAGCCCAGCCCGTCCGCCACCTGCCGCATGCCGGGGATGCGGTCGAACGCGCCGTGCGCGATTCCGTGCGGCAGGTAGCCCAGCCGGTCGTGCAGCGTCACCGTCAGCATGCACAGGTCCACCGCCAGGGGCCGCCCGTGGTAGCCCACCAGCAGCTTCGCGCCGGGCTTGAGCAGCGGCTCCAGGTTCACCACCTCGTAACGGTGATAGCGCTGGAGCAGGCGGAACGTCGTCAGCCACGCGGCACGTGCCGCCGTCGCCGTGAGCGTCACCCGCCCACCCGGTACAGCACCGCGCCGTGTGCCACGCCCGCGCCCACGCCCACCATCAACACGCGGTCCCCTGGCTTCACCGGCCGCGTGCGCCACAGCCGGTCCAACCCCGTGCCCAGCGACGCGGAGCCCACGCTGCCCACCGTGTCCACCACCGTGACGCTCTTCTGCTCCGGCACCTCCAATGCCTGGAGGATGGCCGCGAACATGCTCCCGTTTGGCTGATGCGTGAGCACCCACTCCACGTCCGCCACCGTCAGCCCCGCGCCTTGCAGCACCGACGACGCCGCGCGCTTCAACGCTCCCAGCGCCACGCGCGTCATGTCGCGCGATGGGGTGAGGAAGCGCATGCCCTCGCGCTGGCCCGTCTGGTGCGGGTTCTCCAGCACGACGTCCGGCGGCAGCGTGCCGTCGTTGCCGAACGCGGCCCCCAGCACGCCCTCGCCAGGCCGTGCCTCCCCCAGCACCACCGCCGCCGCCGCGTCACCCAGCACCAGGTAGGGACGTGGGTCTTCCGGCCGCGTGGTGCGTGACAGCAGCTCCACGGACACCACTCCCACTGGACCCAGTCCCGTCGCCACCGAGCGTGCCGCCAGGTCGAACGCGCTCAGGAAACCCATGCACGCGTTGCCGATGTCCATCGCATCGCACGTCCCGGACAGTCCCAGCGCCGCCGCCACCCGGCTGCCATTGGCCGGCGTCGTGACATCCCCGCCCATGGACGACACGAACAGGATTCGCCGGAGCGCCGTTGCCGGAAGCCCCGCTGCCTCCAGCGCGCCCCGCAGGGCCTGGGCTCCCAGGTCCGCGGCGCGCATCCCCGCAGGAGCGAAGTGCCGCGTGCGGATGCCCGTCTTGCGTTCCACCTCCGCCGCGTCGCGGCCCACGCGCGCGCAGACCTCTTCCGTCGTCACTGCCGGACCGGGCAGCACGCTCGCGGTGCCGAGGATGCGAACCGGGATCATGCGGCCCTCCGGCCACCAGCCGCGTTCCGGCGCCCTCGCAATGCCTCCCAGGCCTGCTTGAGCTCCAGCAGCTTCTGCTCCAGGCCCATGTCGCGCGCGGCCTCGTCCAGCACCTCGTCCACGTGCGTGAAGCGCATGGAGCCGAGCAACGGATGCTCACGCGTGCCCACGTCGTAGCGCAGGTCTCCTCGCGCGGACTCCAGGTCTCCGCTGCGGTGCAGGAGCAGCACTCCGCTGGCCAGCAGGTCCTTGGCTCGCGCCACCGGGTTGAGCGCGGAGAGGAACAGCCCCACCGCTCCGGGCAACAGGGGCCGTGCGGCGTGGTGAGGGCCCGCGGGGAAGATGTTGCTGGAGAAGATCAGGTCCGCGCCCGAGTGGAGCAGCACGTCCACCGGCACCATGCTGGTGAAGGCCCCGTCCACGTAGCGCGCGGGCGGCTGAAGCGTGGGCGCCCAGACGCCCGGCGCCGAGCCGCTCGCTCGCACCGCCAGCGCCAGCGGCCCCTTCTCCAACACCACGCAGCGGCCCGTGGTCAGGTCCGTCGTCACCGGCAGGAAGCCCATGGGCAACTCCTCCAGCGCCAGGTCCCCCAGGTCGCCGCGCACCAGCCACTCCATGGCCTGCGTCGTCACGACGGAAGACAGCGCCGCGGCGGACAGGTGCCCGCCCCGGGCCCGGTGCTGGAGCCGGCGCAGGCCATCCAGGCCTTCACGTCCGTCGCGCGCGGTGCCGCAGTAGTACGCGCCCACCAGCGAGCCCATGCTCGCGCTGCTGAGGAAGTCCACCGGCACGTCCAGCGCGGCCAGCCTCCGCAGCAGGTGCACGTGGTAGAAGCCCCACACGCCGCCTCCGCTAAGCGCCAACCCCACGCGCCGGCCGGTGATGGCGCGCGCCCACCGCGACAGCGCGTCCCGCGTCCCCGCATCCAGGCCCAGCGCCGCCAGCGGCCGCGAGTCCCCGGGCCGCACCACCAGCCGCTCCCAGTCCAGCCGCAGCCGGCACCCGGGCGGCGGCGCCTCTTCGTCCCAGCCGTCCTCGTCCGGCAGCGAGCGCCCCCGCAACGTCGGGCTGCCCTGCGGCCGCCACGGCGACAGCAACACCGTGGGGAGCACCGGCGCCCCCGGCCTCCCCAGGCCGTCCGCCTCTCCACCCAGCGGCACGAGCCGCACCTCACGCGGCGTCAGCGACTCCGGCACCGGCACGCCATCCACCAGCACGCAGTCGAAGTCCTCACCCTCGGGGAGGAGCGGCGCGCCCGGAGTCACCGTGCGGCGGAACACGCTGTCGGCTCCGCGCACCGCGCCCTCCGTGCGCTTCGTCCCCGCGCGCACGAGCAGCACCCGGTCCCCGAAGTCGTGGACCATCACCTTCGCCACCAGCTCCACCAACACGGACAGCATCGCGGGCGGCAGCTCCAGCCCCTGCTGCGCGCGGAACGTCACCACGTCCGTGCGCGGCGTGGCGCCGCCGCGGGGCACCACCGCCACCGCCTCCAGCTCCGCGCGAGGCAGGAAGAGGGCGTGCGACGCGGACGCCGCCGTCACCGTGACGGGCCATGTGCCGCGCGCGAGCGCCTCCACGCCCAGCGACATCCCCGAGCGCAGGTGCAGGAGCACCGTCCCTCCCGCCGTCATCCGCCACTCGCCCGAGCGCAGGAGATAGATGCCGTCCACCGGCTCGCCCTCGCGGCAGATGCCCTCGCCTGGCTGGGGTTCCACCGGCCGGGCCCGCTCCAGCAGGCGGAGCAGGGCGGACGCACGCACGTGGCGCAGCACGGGGGCTTGCTTCAACGTGTACAGCCACCGACGCCGCTCATCGACAGTCAGGGGAGAAGCCATGCGTCGCTCAAGGATAACCAGGACGCTCCGGCGCGGGGTAGCACGCCGGAGTGCCTGCCCGCTCCGTGCGGGTCCTTCGCGACGCGCCGCTACGCCGGCTGGGGTCGCGGCGGCTCCCCCTCGGGAGGGATGGACGGCGGCGGCGGATTCTGCGGTCCGCTTGGTGAATTGCCGTGCTTGCGGTGTTTCAGGATCTTCGTGCGCGCGCCTTCCACCAGCGCGTAGAGCACCGGGATGAAGATGAGGTTCACGAAGGTGGAGAAGAGCATTCCGCCGAAGACGGCCGTGCCCAGCGACTTGCGCGCGGAGGCGCCCGCGCCGCTGGCCAGCATCAGCGGCACCACGCCGAAGAGGAACGCGAAGGACGTCATCAGGATGGGGCGCAGGCGCGTCTCCGCCGCGTTGATGGCGGACTCCACCACGCCCTGGCCCTGCGCGCGCAGCTGCTCGCCGAACTCCACGATGAGGATGGCGTTCTTCGACGCGAGGCCCACCAGCATCACCAGACCCACCTGACAGAACACGTCGTTCACCAGCCCGCGCAGGTTCTGCAACAAGAGCGCGCCCATCATCGCGACGGGCACCGCGAGCATGACGACGAAGGGCAGGGCGAAGCTTTCGTACTGCGCGGCCAGCACCAGGAACACGAACACGATGCCCAGCGCGAAGATGACGAGCACGGTGTTGCCCGCGCTCTTCTGCTCCTGGGACAGGCCCGTCCATTCGAAGGTGAAGCCCGGCGGCAGGGCCTGCTTCGCCACCTCCTCCATGGCGTTCAAGGCCGTGCCGGTGGAGGTGCCAGGGCTGCCCTGGCCGTTGATGTTGGCGGAGCGGAAGAGGTTGTAGTGGGTGATGTTCTGCGCGCTGGTGATGGGCGTCACCTTCACCAGCGCCTCCAGCGGCACCATGGCCCCGGTGTCCGAGCGCACGTAGAAGCTGCCAATGTCCTTCGGGTTGTCGCGGAAGGGCGTCGCGGCCTGCACGAACACGCGGTAGACGCGGTTGGCGAAGGTGAAGTCGTTCACGTACTGGCTGCCCAGGTACACCTGGAGCGTGGAGAACAGCGAGGACAGGGGCACGCCCATGGCCTTCGCCTTCTCCCGGTCCACGTCGATGTTGAGCTGCGGCGAGCCCGCGGTGAACGCGGAGAACACGCCGCGCAGCCGTTGATCCTGGCTCGCCTTGCCCACCAGGGCCTGCGTGGCCTGCGCCAGCTCCTCCAGCGTGCGGCCACCCTGCTGGTCCTCCAGCACGAACTCGAAGCCGCCCACGCTGCCCACGCCGCGGATGGCGGGCGGTTGCAGGGGCAGCACGCGCGCGCCGCCGACCTGGGACAGCTGGGGGCGCAGGCGCTCTATCAGGCCCGCGACGCTGGACTCCTTCGTCTTGCGCTCCTCCCAGGGCTTCAGGTTGATGAAGAGCGAGCCGTAGTTGGCGCCCGTGCCCAGGAGCGAGAAGCCGCCCACTGTGAAGATCTGCGTCACCTCCTGCTGCTGCTTGATGATGTCCTCCACCTGGATGAGGACGTTGCGCGTGTACTCCAGCGACGTGCCCTCCGGGCCCTGCACAGCGACGATGATGTAGCCCTGGTCCTCGTCCGGGATGAAGCCCGTGGGCGTGGCCCGGTAGAGCAGGCCCGTGGCCACGAGGAACACCGCGAAGATGCCCACGACCACCCACCGCAGCTTGCCCAGCATCAGGCGCAGCAGCTTCCCGTACCCGCGCCGGAGCGCGTCCATGCCCTGGTCGAACTTGCGCGCCAGGACGAACTTCTGGCCCTCGTTGGGGCGCAGGAGGCGCGCGCACAGCGCGGGAGACAGCGTGAGCGCGACGAGCGCGGAGAGGCTGATGGAGAACGCGATGGTGAGCGCGAACTGGCGGTAGATGGCGCCCGTGGTGCCAGGGAAGAAGGACACCGGGATGAACACCGCGGACAGCACCAGCGCGGTGGCCACCACCACGCCGGCCACCTGCTGCATGCCCCGGTGGGTGGCCTCCTTCGCGTCCACCTTCTCGTGCTCGATGACGCGCTCCACGTTCTCGATGACCACGATGGCGTCATCCACCACCAGGCCCGTGGCCAGCGTGAGGCCGAAGAGCGTCAGCGTGTTGAGCGAGAAGCCGAACGCGTTGACGAACATGAACGTGCCGACCAGGGACACCGGCAGCGTCGTCACCGCCACCAGCACGCTGCGCCAGCCGTGCAGGAAGATGAAGATGACCAGGATGACCAGGAGGATGGCTTCCCCCAGCGCCTGGAGCACCTCCTCGATGGAGGCGCTCACCGCGGCCGTGGTGTCGAACGCCACCTGATAGGTGAGGCCCGGCGGGAAGTTGGCGGACAGCCGCTGGAGCTCCGCCTCCACGCCCTCGCGGACCTCCAGCGCGTTGGAGCCGGGTAGCTGCGTGATGCCCAGGCCCACCGCGTCCTGGCCGTTGAAGCGCAGCAGCTGCTGGTAGCTCTCCGCGCCCAGCTGCGCGTTGCCCACGTCGCGGATGCGCACCAGGGCGCCGTCAGCGCCGCGCTGGATGACGATGGCGCCGAACTCTTCCGCGGACGTGAGCTGGCCCTTTACCTGGAGGGACAGCTGGTACGCCTGGTCCTTGGAGGACGGGGCCTGGCCCACCTTGCCCGCGCCCACCTGGACGTTCTGTTCTTGAAGCGCGTTGACCACGTCCTGCGCGGTGAGGCTTCTCCGGGCCAGCTCCGTGGGGTCCAGCCACAGGCGCATGGCGAAGCGGCGCTCGCCGAAGATGCGCACGTCGCCCACGCCCTTCACGCGCAAGAGCGCGTCGCGGATGAAGACGTCCGCGTAGTTGCTGATGAACTCCGTGTCGTAGCGCTTCTCCTTGTCATAGACGCCGAAGGAGACCAGCAGCTGCGTCTGCGCCTTGCGCACGGTGACGCCCAGCGCGTTCACCTGCGAGGGCAGCTGCGGCGTGGCGGTGGCCACGCGGTTCTGCACGTCCACCGCGGCCAGGTCCACGTCGCGCGACGGGTCGAACGTGGCGGTGATGGTGCATTGGCCGTCGTTGGTGCTGGTGGAGGACATGTAGCGCATGCCCTCCATGCCGTTGAGCTGGCGCTCCAGCACGGTGGTGACGGCGCTCTCCACCGTCTCCGCGGACGCGCCGGTGTACGTGGCGGTGATTTGAACCTGCGGCAGCGCCAGCTCCGGGTACTGCTCGATGGGGAGGCTGGGAATGGAGATGGCGCCCACCAGCGTGATGAGGATGGACAGCACGCTGGAGAAGACGGGGCGCTGGATGAAGAAGTCGGTGAACATGGCAGCCCCCTACCGACCCGCGTCCGCGCCGCCGCCCATGCCCTGGGCGGGGGGGAGG
>NZ_RAVY01000096.1:0-35573 GCF_003611625.1 Corallococcus sp. CA054B | reverse complement strand
GACTACATGGTGCCGTCGCTGTTCGTGGCGCTCCCCACCCTGCCCCTGAACCCCAGCGGCAAGGTGGACCGCAAGGCCCTGCCCGCCCCGGACTCGGAGGTCACGGGCCGGCGCGAGCGCTACGTGGCGCCGTCCCACCCGCTGGAAGAGCAGATCGCCTCCACGTGGGCCCGCGAGCTGGGGGCCGACCGGGTGGGCACGCAGGACCACCTGTTCAACGACCTGGGCGGCACGTCGCTGTCCGTGATGCGGCTCGCCTCGCGCCTGAAGGAGACGCTGGGCCGCGATGTGCCCGTGGTCTGGTTGTTCGAACACCCCACGGTGGAGTCGCTCGCGCAGCGGCTGGAGCACGAGTCGCGATCGCCGGGAGCCCCCGCGCCGTCGCCCACCGCGCCGGGCCACCGTCCGCGCGAGGCGTCGAAGCCTGGCGCGTCCGGATCCATCGCCATCATCGGCATGGCGGGCCGCTTCCCCGGCGCGGGGACGGTGGAGGCGTTCTGGCGGAACCTGCGCGAGGGCGTGGAGTCCATCACGCGCTTCTCACCGGAGGAGCTGGAGCACCTGCCCTCCCTGCCGGAGGGATTCGAGCTCTGGTACCACCCGGCGTTCGTTCCAGCCGCGGGTGTCCTGGAGGACGTGGAGGGGTTCGACCACGCGTTCTTCGACATGTCGCTGCGCGAGGCGCAGTTCACGGATCCGCAGCAGCGGCTCTTCCTCCAGACGGCGTGGGCCGCGCTGGAAGACGCGGGCGTCAATCCGGAGCGCTACCCCGGCGCCATCTCGCTGTACGCGGGTGCCGCGGCCTCTGGATACGCGGAGGCCGTGCGGCAGGCGATGCCGCTGGATGCGGCGTCGTTCTTCGAGCTGAACGGCACCGCCACGCACGAGAGCCTGCCGACGAAGGCGTCCTTCAAGCTGGGGCTCACGGGTGAGAGCACGCTGCTCTACACCGCGTGCTCCACGGGTCTGGTGGCGGTGCACCTGGCCTGTCAGAGCCTGCGGACGGGCCAGTCCGACGTGGCGCTCGCGGGGGCCTCGCGGCTGTCGCTGCCGCAGCGCACGGGCTACGTGGCGCAGGAGGGGCTCATCTTCTCCGCGGACGGCCACTGCCGTGCGTTCGACGCTCAGGCCCAGGGGACGCTGCCCGGGAACGGCGTGGGCGCGGTGGTGCTCAAGCGGCTGGAGGACGCGGTTCGGGATGGGGACGCCATCTACGCCGTCATCCGGGGCTCGGCGCTGAACAACGATGGCCGGAACAAGTCCGGGTTCACCGCGCCCAGCGTGCAGGGACAGGCGGCGGTGGTGTCCCAGGCCCTGGCCAACGCGGGCGTGGCACCGGAGGCCGTGGGCTACGTGGAGGCCCATGGCACCGCGACGCCGCTGGGCGACCCGATTGAGGTGGCGGCGCTGACTCGCGCGTACGGCTTGGGTGCCGAGCACCGCGGGACCATCGCGCTGGCGTCGCTCAAGACGAACGTGGGTCACCTGGACACGGCCGCGGGGCTGGCGGGCCTGATGAAGGCAGCGCTGTCGCTGCACCATGGAGAGATTCCTCCCAGCCTCCACTTCGAGAAGCCCAACCCGCAGATCGACTTCGACGCGGGGCCGTTCTTCGTCAACACCACCTTGCGGTCGTGGCCTCGGAGCGAGACGCCTCGCTTCGCCGCGGTCAGCTCCTTCGGCATTGGTGGCACCAATGCCCACGCCATCCTCGAGGAAGCACCCATGCGGCAGAGTGGTTCGACCACGCGTTCCCACCAGCTCGTCGTGCTGTCCGCGCGCTCCCCGGAGGCGCTGGAGGCGGCGGCGCGGCGGTTGGAGGCGAAGGGCGTCGGGGACTCGGCGCTGGCGGATCTGGCGTTCACGCACGCCGTGGGGCGCAAGGCGTTCGAGTACCGCCGCGCGGTGGTGGTGAAGGACGCGGAGGAGCTGTCGCGGCAGCTCCAGAAGCCGGTGACGCCGGCGAAGACCCCGGGCAAGGCGCCGCGCGTGGCGTTCGTGTTCTCCGGTCAGGGGTCGCAGCGGCTGGCCATGGGGCGTGAGCTGGCGGAGGCGTCGCCCCTGTTCCGCGAGCACCTGGACGCGTGCCTGGCGTTGCTGGACGCGCCGCTGCGGGCGCGGGTGTCAGCCGTGCTGGCTCCCGAGGCCGATGCCTCGGCGGACCTCGCGGACACGCGCGTGGCGCTGCCCGCGTTGTTCAGCGTGCAGGTGGCGCTCGCGCGGATGTGGCGGGACCTGGGCGTCATTCCGTCCGCGGTGATGGGACACAGCTTCGGTGAGTACGCGGCGGCGTGCGTCTCGGGGGCGCTGTCCCTGGAGGATGCGATGCGCCTCGCGGTGGCTCGCGGGGAGCTGATGCACCGCATGCCGCCGGGCGCGATGCTCGCGGTGGCCCTGCCCGTGGAGCGCGTCCAGGGATTGCTGTCGGGCCGGCTGTCGGTGGCGGCGGTGAACGCGCCGGACCGCTGCGTGGTGTCCGGACCGGTGGAGGAAGTGGAGCGGCTGGAGGCCGAGCTGAAGGGCCTGAAGGCTGGAGCGGTGCGCATGCCCGCGCCGCACGCGTTCCACTCCGCGGACGTGGAGCCGTTGATGCCGGAGCTGGCGCGCGTGGTGGGCGCTCTGCGCTGGTCGGAGCCGACGGTGCGGTACGTGTCCAGCCTCACGGGAGCGCGGGTCGGTCCAGGGCAGCTCGCGGTGCCGGACTACTGGACGGAGCAGATGCGCCAGCCCGTGCGCTTCACCCGCGCGGTGGAGGCGCTCCAGGCGGAAGGCTGCACGGTGCTGCTGGAGGTGGGACCGGGACAGGACGTGACGCCGCTGGTGCGCGCGAACCTGGCCCGGCCCGAGGGTGGCGGTTCACCCGTCCTCGCGCTGGCGTCGCTGCGGGTGGGTGGGAAGACGACGGAGCAGATGGGCTGGCTCCAGGCCGTGGGCGAGCTGTGGATCGCGGGCGTGGCCGTGGACTGGAGCGCGTTCTACGCGCACGAGCAGCGCCTGCGGCTGCACCTGCCCACGTACGCGTTCCAGACCAAGGCGGTCTGGGTACAGCCGAGAGCACGCGCCACGACGTCTCCGTTCGCGCCTCCGGGGGGAAGTCCCGTCCGTGCACCGCAGGCTCCGGCCGCGCCTGCTGCGCGTGCCCCCGAAACCTGGGCTCCGGCCGCGCCCGCTGGACGTGCGCCCGAAGTGCCTTCCGACATGGCCCTGGTCACGGCATCAGTCCGCGCTCCCCAGGCCGTGTCCGCGATGACGGCCACTGCGTCGGGCCGCGCCATCCAGGGCGGGTCGATGACGGCTTCGCTTGGCGCTCCTCAAGGCGCGTCCGCGATGACGGATTCGGCCATTGCTCCTCAGGGCGTGTCCGCGACGACAGCCACGGCGTCGGTCGGTGCTCCTCACGCGTCTGCGGGGAGCGCGTCCGTGACGACGGATTCGGCCGGTGTCTCACACGGGGCTCCGGCGCACGGGATGCGTCCGGAGGCGGGTGCGTCCTCGCACGGGGCCGCTGTGCCCATGGACTCGGCTCCCGCCGCCCCTCCTCCTCCCGGCCGTGAGGACGCGCCTCGTGGCGACATCGAGGAGCGCGTGGCCGCGCTGTGGCGCGACCGTCTGGGCCTGGAGTTCGTGGGCCGCCATGACGACTTCCTCGAACTCGGCGGCAACTCGCTGACGGCCGCGCAGCTGCTCAACCAGCTCCGCGAGGCCTTCGGCGTGAACCTGCCGCTGGCCGCCCTCTTCGAGGCGCCCACCGTCGCCGGCATCGCAGAACGCCTGGAGCCCCTGCTGCTCCAGGCGCCGCAGGCTCCTGTCTCCACGGAGCTTCCGCTGGTGCCGCTGCCTCGCGACGGTAGCGAGCTGCCGCTGTCCTTCGTGCAGGAGCGCGTCTGGCGCCTGGAGCAGCACCTGCCCGGCCTGTCCGCGTACAACCTCCCGTTCGTCCTGCGGCTCGAAGGCGACCTGGACGCGGACGTGATGGAGCGCGGCATCCAGGAGATCGTCCAGCGCCACGAAGCGCTGCGCACGACCTACGACACCGTGGACGGCCGCCCCGTGCAGCGCTTCCACGCGCACATGCTCGTGCCCCTCACCCGCGTGGAGCTGCGTGGCCCGCTGGAGACGCGCGAACCGGAGGCGCTGCGCCTCGCCCGCGAGGACGCCGCGAAGCCGTTCGACCTGGTCCGCGGCCCCGTGCTGCGCACCACCCTGGTCCGCCTGGACACGAAGCTGCACCTGCTGATCGCCAGCATCCACCACATCATCAGCGACACGATGTCCATCGCCCTGCTCGTCCAGGAGCTGGGCCAGCTCTACGACGCCTTCATCCAGGGCAAGCCGTCTCCGCTCAAGCCGCTGCCCATCCAGTATGCGGACTTCGGCGCATGGCAGCGCCGTGGCATCACGAGCGGCCGCCTGGCCGAACAGGACCAGGGCTGGCGGCAGCGGCTGGCCGGCATGCCGCGCAAGCTGGATCTGCCCACCGACCGGCCCCGCTCCAACGAGCTCCTCATCTCCTCCCAGCGCATGACGCTGGACTTCCCGCCCGCGCTCGCCCACGAGCTGGTGGCCTTCACGCGCCGCGAGGGCTTCACCGGCTACATGACGGTGCTCGCCGCGTGGCAGACGCTGCTGCACCGCTACTCCGGCCAGACGGACGTCGTCGTCGGAACGCCCATCGCCAACCGCACCCGTCCGGAGCTGATGCCGCTCATCGGCTACGTGGCGCACTCGGAGGCGTTCCGGACGCGCTTCACCGAAGGCCTCACGTTCCGTGAGCTGCTGGCCCAGGTGCGAGGCGAGGTCGCGGACGCGCAGACGCGCCCGGATGTCCCCTTCGAGTACCTGGTCGAAGCACTCATCCCGGGCCATGACATCGGACGGGGGCGCATGACGGACTCCGTGTTCGTCTACCACACGGGCGCGAGCTCGTCGGAGACGCTGGAGCTCATCGGCCTGCGCGCCACGCTGGTGGATGTGCCGGGCACGCCCGTGCAGTGGGGCTCCACCCTGAGCGCGCTCACCCTGGTCCTCTTCGAGTCCCCCACCCGCGTCCACGGCGCGCTGGAGTACGCATCCGACCTGTTCGACGCCGCCACCACGGCGCGGCTCATGGAGCACTTCCAGGTGCTGCTCGGGGCCGCGCTCGCGAACCCCGACACGCAGGTGGCGCACCTGCCGCTCGCCACGGATGACGAGCGCCGCGCCTGGCCCACGCCTCGCGCCACGCCGGGGCTGGTCCCCGTGCCCACCGCGCTCGCGGAGCGGCGCGCGCGCCACGCGGATGCCACCGCCCTGTCCCAGGGAGAGACGCACTGGACCTGGGCGGAGCTGGGCGCCCGTGCGGATGCCCTGGCCGCGAAGCTGAAGGCCCTGGGCGTGAAGGCCGGAACCCCGGTGGCCGTGTGCCTGCGCACGTCGCCGGAGAAGCTGGCCGCGCTGTGGGCCGTGCTGGGAGCGGGCGGCGCCTGCGTCGCCCTGGGCCCGTCCGACCTGAGCCACCTGCCCGTCTACGCGCCCGAGGGCGCCCCGGTGCCGGTGCTCGTCACCACGCGCGCGCTGGTGGCGTCCGTGCGCGTGGATGCATCACGCGTCGTCTACGTGGAGGACGTGCCCGCCGCGACCGAGGCCCCCGCCACCGCCGTGAACGTCGAGCCGCATGCCCTCGCGTGGCTGCTGCCCACGGGCCGGGGGCAGCCCGCGTGGGCCCTGGGCCACCGGGAGCTGGCGGAGTTCTTCAGCGGCCTGGACACGCGCCTGTCCCCGCCGGACGGCGGCGCGTGGCTGGCCGCGAGCGAGCCGTCCTCCGACCGTCCCGAGCTGGAAGCCCTGTGGGCGCTCACGCGAGGCCTGCGCGTGGTGTTCCCGCCGGAGCGCATCACCGCGAGGCTGGTGAGCCTGGGGGATGGCGGCCCCCGCGCGAAGGCGATGGACCTGAGCCTCATCTACTTCGCCAACGACGAGGACACGCTCACCGGGCCCAAGTACGAGCTGCTGCTGGAGGGCGCGAAGTTCGCGGACGCGAACGGCTTCTCCGCGGTGTGGACTCCGGAGCGGCACTTCCACTCGTTCGGCGGTCTGTACCCGCAGCCGGCCGTGGTGGCGGCGGGCCTGGCCACCGTCACGAAGCACCTGCGCCTGCGCTCCGGCAGCGTGGTGTTGCCGCTGCATGATCCGCTGCTCATCGCGGAGCAGTGGTCCGTGGTGGACAACCTGTCCCAGGGCCGCGTGGGTCTGTCCGTGGCCACGGGCTGGCACACGCAGGACTTCACCTTCGCGCCGGCCAACTACGAGAAGCGCCGCGACATCCTCCTGGAGAAGCTGTCCACGCTGCGCGCGCTGTGGCGCGGCGAGCGCTTCAAGCGCCCCGCGGGCGCTGGCAGCACGGCGGAGGTCGGCCTGCGCCCGAAGCCGGTGCAGAAGGAGCTGCCGGTGTGGCTCACCGCCACGGGCAACCCGGAGACGTTCCGCATGGCGGGCGAGCTGGGCGCGGGCGTGCTCACGGGCCTGCTGTCGCACTCGCTGGAGGAGCTGAAGCAGAAGGTGGCGCTGTACCGCGATGCGTGGCGCCGCAACGGGCACCCGGGCCGCGGCCACATCACCTGCATGCTGCACACGTACCTGGGCGACGAGGAACAGGAGGTGCTGCGCACGGTGCGCCAGCCGCTGCTCGGCTACTTCCGAAGCTCCGTGGACATCAGCACGTCGCTGCTCCAGGCGCAGGGCATCACCGACGTCCAGAAGCTGTCGCCGGACGACATCAACGCGGTGCTGGAGCGCACGTTCGAGAACCACGCGAAGAACACCGGCCTGCTGGGCACGGTGGACAGCGCGATGAAGCGGCTGCGCGACGTGCGCGCGGCGGACGTGGACGAGGTGGCGGCGCTCATCGACTTCGGCCTGGACACGCCGGTGGTGCTGGAGGGCCTGCGCCGGCTGGCCGTGGTGCGCGAGCGCATGGACGCGGAGGCCGCCGCCCGCCAGGAGCAGGTGCTGGTGGAGGCCGAGGCGGGCGTGGAGGGCCTGCTGGAGCTGGCACGCCAGTCCGGCGCGGTGCTGCTGCACACGTCAGCGCGGCTGGCGCGTTCGCTGAGCGAGCTGCCCGGAGCGCGTGAGTCCCTGTCCCGCGTGGGCGCGCTGGTGTTGGAAGGCGCGTCGGTGGAGCTGGGCGCGGCGCTGCACCGGGCCGCGGGCGTGGAGGTGTGGCTGTCCGGTGACGCCCAGGAAGGCGCGCTGCTGCCGCGCACGTTGGCGGAGCGCATCCCCGCGAACCTCCAGGCCTGGGTGCTGGACGCGGCCGGTCAGCCCGTGCCCGCGGGTGTGGTGGGTGAACTGGCCCTCGCGGGCGCGGGGCTCCCCTCCGCGCTGTGGCGCGCGGGTGACGAAGAGCACCGCCGCCTGGTGCCGCACCCCCGCGAGGCTTCCGCGAAGCTGTTCCGCACCGGCCGTCACGCCCGCATGCGCGGGGATGGCCGGCTGGAGCCGGTGGCCTCGCCGTCGCGGCTCCCCCCTCCGCCCGTGGCGCGTCCCGCCGCAGTGGAAGCGCCGCGTCCGGTGGCGCCCGCCGTCCCGGCGGCGGCGAACATGGGCCCCCCGCCCATCCCGCGCGTGAGCCGGGATCAGCCGTTGCCGCTGTCCTTCGCGCAGCAGCGCCTCTGGTACCTCCAGCAGATGGAGCCCACGAGCAGCGCGTACAACAACCCGGCCATCTTCCGGCTCACGGGCGAGCTGGACCGGGACGCGCTCCAGGACGCGCTGGACATGATGGTCGTCCGCCACGAGGTGCTGCGCACCACGTACTCCCTGGAGGGCGACCATGCGGTGCAGGTCATCCACCCGCCTCGCGGACTGTCGCTCCAGCACTGGGACGCACCCGGCGACACGCCGGAGGCGCGGGAAGCGGCGATGCACCGCTTCTGCCAGGAGGCCGTGCGCCAACCCTTCGACCTGGAGAAGGAAGTCGTGCGCGGGGCGCTGCTGCGCCTGGGGGACCGGGAGCACGTGCTGTTCGTCACCTTCCACCACGCCGTGTCCGACGCGTGGTGCACCATGGTCATCGCGCATGAGCTGACGGTGAACTACACCGCGTTCCGCGCGGGACAGCCGTCGCCGCTGCCGGAGCTGCCGGTGCAGTACGCGGACTACGCCGTGTGGCAGCGCGCGTGGCTGGAAGGCGGCGTGATGGAGAAGCAGGTGGCCTGGTGGAAGGACCACCTGGCCGGTGCGCCTCCGCTGGAGCTGCCCACGGATCGGCCTCGCCCGGCGGTGATGTCCTACGCGGGCGCGCGGTACACCTTCCTCCTGCCGGCGGAGGTGTCCGCTCCGATGCTCGCGCTGGGCCGCAAGCACGGCGCCACGACGTTCATGGTGCTGATGGCGCTCTTCCAGACGGTGCTGTCGCGCTACTCCGGGCAGGAGGACTTCGTGGTGGGCACGCCCATCGCGGGCCGCACGCGTCCGGAGCTTGAAATGCTGATGGGGTGCTTCATCAACACCCTGCCCTTCCGCTCGCGGCTGTCCGGCATGCCGTCCTTCGTGGAGCTGCTGGGCCGCGTGCGCACCCAGGCCCTGGAGGCCTTCGCGCACCAGGACGCTCCGTTCGAGCGCGTGCTGGACGCGATGGAGCTGCCGCGCGACCTGAGCCGCACTCCGCTGTTCCAGGCGAGCATCAACCTGGTGAACACGCCGGAGGGCAAGGCCCGCCCGGCGGGGCTGGAGCTGACCCAGGTGGAGGTGCCGACCGGCACGTCCAAGTTCGACCTGGGCATGGAGGTGGTGGAGGGCCGCGCCGGCTTCAGCTGCAGCCTGGAGTACGCCACCGCCCTCTTTGACGCGTCCACCATGGAGCGCCTGGCCGGGCACATGGTGACCCTGGCGCGCGAGGTGGTGGCCCATCCCCAGATGCCCGTTGCCCTGCTGCCCCTCATGGATGAGGCGGAGCGCCAGCAGGTGCTGCGCTCCTGGAACGACACCTTCCAGGACATCCCGCGCGAGGCCGTCCTGCCGGACCTCTTCGCCCGTCAGGTCGCGATGCGGCCGGACGCGGTGGCGGTGGAGTTCGGCGACGCGCACCTGACGTATGCGCAGCTGGACGCGCGCACGAACACGTGGGCGCACCTGCTGCGTGAGCGCGGCGTGGGCCCGGACGTCCTGGTGGCGGTGTGCCTGGAGCGCTCCCTGGAGCTCATCGTCTCCCTGCTCGCCATCCTCAAGGCCGGGGGCGCATACGTGCCGCTCGACCCGACCTACCCGGCGCCGCGCCTGGCCGCGATGCTGGAGGACGCGCCCGCGAAGTGGGTGCTCACCGCTCGGGCGATGCGCGCGGCGGTGCCCCTGCCGCAAGGGGTTGAGTCCGTCTTCGTGGAGGAGCTCGGCGCCTCGGACCTGCCCACGGCGCCCGTGGTGTCAGGGGTGCGTTCGCGCCACCTGGCCTACGTGGACTTCACGTCCGGCAGCACCGGGCGTCCCAAGGGCGTCGCGGTGGAGCACCGCGCGGTGATGCGCCTGCTGCACCACCCGGCCTTCGTGGACATGAGCGCGGGTGAGACGTTCCTCCACGTCGCGCCCATCTCGTTCGATCCGGCGACGCTGGAGATCTGGGGGCCGCTGCTCCACGGCGGGCGGCTGGTGGTGTTCCCGCCCACGTCGCCTTCGGACCTGGAGGTGCTGACGCAGGTCATCCAGCGTCACGGCGTCACGTCGATGATGCTCACGGCGGGCCTCTTCACGCAGGTGGTGGACCTGAAGCCGGAGGCGCTGCGCGGCGTGCGCAGGCTCATTTCGGGCGGCGACGTCATCCCGCCCGTGCACTCGCGCAAGGTGCTGGAGGCGCATCCGGGCCTCACGTTCCTCGCCTGCTACGGCCCCACGGAGGCGACGGTGATCGCCTCCGTGCATGAGATGTCGGACCCCGCGCGCGTGGAGACCCCCGTGCCCCTGGGCCGGCCCATCACGTGCACGGAGCTGTACGTCCTGGACGCGCACGGGCAGCCCGTGCCCCCGGGTGTCCCGGGCGAGCTGTTCATCGGCGGCGAGGGACTGGCGCGCGGCTACATCTCGCGGCCGGACCTCACCGCGGAGCGCTTCGTCCCCCACCCCTTCGCCAACGAACCCGGAGCGCGCCTCTACCGCACGGGCGACCTGGCGCGCTGGCGGCCGGACGGGGTGCTGGACTTCCTGGGCCGCACCGACCACCAGGTGAAGGTGCGCGGCTTCCGCGTCGAGCTGGCGGAGGTGGAGGCCGCCTTGTCCGCGCATCCAGAGGTGCGCGAGGCCGTGGCCGTGGTGCGCGAGGACGTGCCCGGCGACAAGCGGCTCGTGGCCTACGTCGTCCCCGCGACCGTCCCCGAGCCGGAGGCCCTGCGCGAGTTCATGCGCCAGCGGGTGCCGGACTACATGTTGCCGTCGGTCTTCGTCCCGCTGGAGTCCCTGCCGCTGACGGCGCAGGACAAGGTGGACCGCAAGGCGCTCCCTGCGCCGAAGGGGCAGCGCGATTCGCGCCGCGAGTACATCGCGCCGCGCACGCGGAAGGAGCAGGCGCTGGCGCAGGTGCTGGCGCAGGTGCTGCGCGTGGAGCGCGTGGGCCTGGACGACAACTTCTTCGCACTGGGCGGCGACTCCATCATCAGCCTCCAGGTGGTGGCCCGGGCGCGACAGGCCGGCGTGCGGTTGCAGGTGAAGGACCTCTTCCAGCACCCCACCCTGGGCGCGCTGGCGGCCGTGGCTCGCGACGGCGAGGCGACCCTCGCGGAGCAGGGCCCGGTGGTGGGCGACGTGCCCCTCACGCCCATCCAGGTGGACCTGTTCGAGCGGGAGCCGACGTACCCGCACCACTTCAACCACGCCCTGCTGCTCAAGACCCGTCAGCCGCTGAAGGCCGACCTGTTGCAGAGGGCGCTCCAGGCGCTCGTCACCCACCACGACGCCCTGCGCCTGCGCTACGTCCGCGCCGGGGACGGCACGTGGCGCCAGGAAGGCGTGGCGCCCGTGGAAGCGCCTCCCGTGCTCGTCCAGGTGGACCTGTCCATGCTGCCTCCGGAGGCCCGGACCGCCGCGATGGAGCGGGAGGCCGCGCGCCTCCAGGCGGACTTCGCCCTGGCGACACCGCCGCTGGTGCGCGTGGCGCTGTTCCACTTCGGGGCCGGTGAGCCGCAGCGCCTGCTGCTCATCATCCACCACCTGGTGGTGGACGCGGTGTCGTGGCGCATCCTGGTGGAGGACCTGGAGACGGCGTACCTCCAGCTCCAGTCCGCTCGCGCCCCGGTGCTGCCCGCGAAGACGACGTCGTTCCTGTCCTGGGCGCAGCGGCTCCAGAAGCACGCCCTGTCCGACGAGCTGGGAGCGCAGGAGGCCTTCTGGCAGGAAGCCCTGCGCGGCGACGTGGCCCCGCTGCCCGTGGATGGCCCGGGCCCGTACACATACGCGTCACGAAGCAGCGTCGCGGTGGAGCTGGACGCGGAGGAGACGCGCCAGCTGCTCCAGGAGACGCCCACCGGCTGGCGGGCGCGCATCGACGACGTGCTCCTGACCGCGCTCGGGAAGACGCTGGGCGAATGGACGGGGAAGCCGGACGTCCTCATCGACCTGGAGGGTCACGGCCGCGAGGAGCTGTTCTCGGACGTGGATGTGTCGCGCACCGTGGGCTGGTTCACGTCCGTGGCGCCGGCCCTGCTGCGGCTGCCCAGGGGCGGCTCGCTGGGTGACGGTCTGCGCGCCGTGAGGGACTCGCTGAAGGCGTGGCCCGGCCGCGGTATCGGCTTCAACCTGCTGCGCCACCTGGGCCCCCCGGAGACGCGGGCCCGTCTGTCCTCGCTGCCCCGCGCGCAGGTGGCGTTCAACTACCTGGGCCAACTGGACGGCACGGCCGCCGCCAGCACCCTCTTCACCATGAGCGACGAGCCGGTGGGGCCCATCGTGGAGCCCCGGGCCGTGCAGCCGCACGCGCTGGCCGTGGACGGTTCGGTGTTCCAGGGCCGGCTGCGGATGACGTTCGGCTACAGCCACCAGCAGCACCACGAGGCGACGGTGCGCGCGCTGGCGGAGCGCTTCCTCGGAGTGCTGCGCGAGCTCATCGCCCAGCGCCATTCGGAGGACGCGCGCAGGCGCACGCCCGGCGACTTCCCGCTGGCCCGCCTGTCCCAGGCCGCGCTGGACGCGGTGCTCGCGGCCCAGGGCCCCACGGTGGAGGACCTGTTCCCGCTGTCCCCGCTCCAGGAGGGCATGCTCTTCCATGCCCTGAATACGCCGGAGGCGGCCTACTACTTCGAGCAGGCCGGATGGTCGAGCCACTCGGACGTGGACATCACGCTGTTCCAGCGGACGTGGCAGACGGCCGTGGACCGCAACCCCATCCTGCGCACCGCGTTCGTGTGGGAGGGACTGGAGTCGCCGCTCCAGGTGGTGCACTCGCAAGCCACGCTGCCGTTCATCATCCACGACTGGCGCCACCTGCCAGAGGCGGAGCAGCCGGCCGCGCTGGCGAAGCTCACGGCGGAGGACCGCGCGCGCGGCTTCGACGTGTCGCGAGCGCCGCTGTCTCGGATGACGGTGGTGCGCCTGGGCGAAGCGCGCTGGCGCTTCCTCTGGAGCCACCACCACCTGCTGATGGACGGCTGGAGCATGGGCCTGTTCTTCCAGGAGGTCTTCGCGCTCTACGACGCCGTGCACGCCGGGACGGCGCCGCCGCCCGCGGGCCGGCCCCCGTTCCGCGACTACATCGCGTGGTTGGACCGCCGCGACGCGGTGGAGGATGAGCACTTCTGGAGAGATCAGCTCGCGGGCCTTTCGGCGCCCACGCCCCTGCCCTCGGCGCGGCCTGCGTCCCTGGTGCGGCCCACCACGTCCGACAAGCGGCCCGACGTGAAGGTGACGCTGCCTGCGCCCGTCACCTCCGCGCTGGAGGCCTTCGCGCGGCGGCATCAGCTCACGCTCAACACGCTGACGCAGGCGGCCTGGGCGCTGGTGCTGGCGAGCCATGCGGACACACGTGACGTGCTCTTCGGCACCACGCTCTCCGGCCGTCCGCCGGAGCTGCCGGGCGCGGATGCCATGCTGGGCCTGCTCATCACCACGCAGCCGGTGCGCATCACGCTGCCCGCTGATGGCGAGCCGGTGCTGCCGTGGCTCCAGTCGCTTCAGGCGAAGCTGCTGGGCATCCAGCAGCACCAGTACGCGCCGCTGGTCTCGACGCACGGCTGGAGCGACATCCCCCGAGGACAGCCGCTCTTCCAGTCGCTGTTCGTCTTCGAGAACTACCCGTTCGACGCCTCGGTGTTGCGCCGCTTCACCGCGATGGACCTGCGCGACCTGGAGTTCGGCGACAGCACGAACTACCCCCTGTCGGCCACCGTGGTGCCGCGTGAAGAGCTCCAGCTGCAACTGGTCTACGACGCGGGCCGCTACGACGCGGACGCCGTGCGGCGCGTGTTGGGCCAGTGGCGGCAGGCGCTGGAGGGACTGCTCCAGCCAGACGCCCGGCTCGCGGATGTGTCGCTGCTGCCCGCGGAGGACCGCGCGTGGCTGCTGCGCACCGGCCGCGGCGACGCCATGGACTTCGAGCGCGACGCCACCCTGCATGCGCGCTTCGAACGGCAGGCCGCCGCGACGCCGGACGCGGACGCCGTCGTGTTCGGAGGGACGACGCTGTCGTTCCAGCAGCTCAACGCGCAGGCGAACCAGCTCGCCTGGCACCTGCGGTCGCTGGGAGTGGGCCCGGAGGTGATGGTGGGCCTGTGCCTGGAGCGGTCCGCGGAAGCCATCGTGGCGTTGCTGGCGGTGCTCAAGGCCGGAGGAGCCTTCGTGCCGGTGGACCCATTGGCCCCAGCCGCGCGCAAGTCGTTTGTCCTCAAGGACAGCGGCGCGTCGGTGTTGGTGACGACGCGGGCCCTGCAAGAAGCGTGGCGCCCAGAGGTGCCCCATCTGGTGCGGCTGGACGAAAAACCTGTCGGACAGTCGGACAGGTTTTCGGAGAACCTGCCGCCAGCGGCGGGCCCGGCGAACCTGGCGTACGTCATCTACACCTCGGGCTCCACCGGTACGCCGAAGGGCGTGATGGTGCAGCACCGGTCGGTCCTCAACCTGCACCAGGCGCTGACCCGCAGCCTGCACGCGGGGCTGTCACCGGGCCAGCGCGTCACCGTCAACGCGCCGCTGCACTTCGATGCGTCCATCGCGCAGGTGGTCCAGCTGCTGAGCGGCCACTGCCTGCACGTCGTGCCGGAGGTCTTGAGGCAGGACCCGGAGGCGATGGGGGCGTGGCTGGAGGCGCAGCGCATCGACGTGCTGGACTGCACGCCGTCGCAGCTGCGGCTGATGCTGGCCTCGGGCCTTATCGAGCGCGCCCATGTGCCTGGAGTCATCTCCGTCGGTGGCGAGGCGGTGGACGAGAGCTCCTGGCGCCAGCTGCGTGCATCCAACCGGACGCGGGCGTTCAACGAGTACGGCCCCACGGAGTGCACGGTGAACGCGGCGGACTGGCGCATCCAGGACGCGGCTCAAGAGACGCCCGTCATGGGCCGGCCGCTGGCGAACCTGCATGCGCACGTGCTGGACGCGCACCAGCGGCTGGTGCCGGTGGGCGCGCCGGGCGAGCTGTGCATCGGCGGTGAAGGCGTCACGCGCGGCTACCTGAACCGTCCGGACCTGACGGCGGAGCGCTTCGTGCCGGACCCGTTCAGCGCGGAACCGGGGGCGCGCCTCTACCGCACGGGCGACCAGGCCCGTTGGCGCGAGGACGGCACGCTGGAGTACCTGGGCCGGTTGGACTTCCAGGTGAAGCTGCGCGGCTACCGCATCGAGCTCGGCGAAATCGAAGCCGCGCTGCGAGCGCACCCGGACGTCCGGGACGCGGTGGTACTGGTGCGCGAGGACGTGCCTGGGGACAGGCGGCTGGTGGCGTACGTCGTCGCTCCTCCCGCGCCGGAGCCGGAGGCGCTGCGCGACTTCATTCGCCAGCGGGTGCCGGACTACATGCTGCCTTCGGCCTTCGTCCTGCTGGAGGCGTTGCCCCTGACGGCCAACGCCAAGGTGGACCGCAAGGCCCTGCCCGCGCCGGAAGGCAAGAACGCTTCGCGGCGTGAATACGTCGCGCCGCGCACGCGGAGGGAAGAGGTGCTGGCCCAGGTGCTGGCCCAGGTCCTGCGCGTGGAGCGCGTGGGCCTGGACGACAACTTCTTCGAGCTGGGCGGCGACTCCATCATCAGCCTCCAGGTGGTGTCGCGGGCGAGGCAGGCCGGCGTGCGGTTGCAGGTGAAGGACCTGTTCCAGCACCCCACCCTGGGCGCGCTGGCGGCGGTGGCGCGGGACGGCGCAGTCAGCCTCGCGGAGCAGGGTCCGGTGGTGGGCGAGGCGCCCCTCACGCCGATCCAGGTGGAGCTGTTCGAGCGTGAGCCGAGGTACGCGCACCACTTCAATCACGCCCTGCTGCTCAAGGCCCGTCAGCCGCTCCAGGCCGAGCAGGTCCAGCAGGCACTCCAGGTGCTCGTCGCCCACCACGATGCCCTGCGCCTGAGGTACGTGCAGGCCGAAGGAGGCACGTGGCGCCAGGAGGGCGTGGCACCCGAGGCCGCGCGGCCCGTGCTCCTCCAGGTGGACCTGTCCATGTCGCCCCCGGAGGCCCGGCCCGCCGCGATGGAGCGGGAGGCCGCGCGCCTCCAGGCGGCCTTCGACCTGGCGACGCCGCCACTGGTGCACGCGGCGCTGTTCCACTTCGGTGCCGGTGAGCCGCAGCGCCTGCTGCTCATCATCCACCACCTCGTGGTGGACGTGGTGTCGTGGCGCATCCTGGTGGAGGACCTGGAGGCCGTCTTCCTCCAGCTCCAGTCCGCCCGGGCTCCCGTGCTGCCCGCGAAGACGACGTCGTTCCTGTCCTGGGCGCGCCGACTGGAGGCGCACGCCCTGTCGGATGCGATGCGCGCGGAGGCCGCCTTCTGGCTGGAGGCCTCGCGTGGCGACGTGGCCCCATTGCCCACCGATGGCCCGGGCCCGCACACCTACGCCTCGCACCGGCGGGTGACCGTGGAGCTGGACGCGGAGCAGACGCGACAGCTGCTCCAGGAGACGCCCACCGGCTGGCGGGCGCGCATCGATGACGTGCTGCTGACGGCGCTCGCGCAGGCACTGGGCGAATGGACGGGGAAGCCGGACGTCCTCATCGACCTGGAAGGCCACGGCCGCGAGGAGCTGTTCGCGGACGTGGACGTGTCGCGCACCGTGGGCTGGTTCACGTCCATTGCCCCTGCCCTGCTGCGGCTGCCCAGGGGCGGCTCGTTGGGAGATCGCCTGCGGGCCGTGCGTGACACGCTGAAGGCGTGGCCCGTGCGGGGCGTGGGCCATGGCCTCTTGCGCCACCTGGGCTCGGCGGAGACGCGGGCCCGGTTTGCCGCGCTGCCCCGGGCGCAGGTGTCGTTCAACTACCTGGGCCAGCTGGACGGTACGGCCGCCGCCAGCACCCTCTTCACCATGAGCGACGAGCCGGTGGGCGCCTACGTGGAGCCCCGTGCCGTGCCCCCGCACGCGCTGGCCGTGGACGGCTCGGTGTTCCAGGGCCGGCTACAGATGACGTTCGGCTACAGCCATCAGGTGCACCACGAAGCAACGGTGCGCACGCTGGCGGAGCGCTTCCTCGGAGTGCTGCGCGAGCTCATCGCCCAGCGTCATTCGGAAGACGCGCGCAGGCGCACGCCCGGCGACTTCCCGCTGGCCCGCCTGTCCCAGGCCGCGCTGGACTCGGTGTTGGCGGCGCAGGGCCCCACGGTGGAGGACCTCTTCCCCCTCTCTCCGCTTCAGGAGGGCATGCTCTTCCACGCCCTGAATGATCCGGACGCGGCCTACTACTTCGAGCAGGCCGCGTGGTCGATCCACTCGGACGTGGACATCGCGCTGCTCCGGCGGACGTGGCAGACGGCCGTGGACCGCAACCCCAATCTGCGCACCGCGTTCGTGTGGGAGGGACTGGAGTCCCCGCTCCAGGCGGTGCACTCGCACGCCACGCTGCCGTTCGTCGTCCATGACTGGCGCCACCTGCCGGAGGCGGAGCAGCCGGCCGCGCTGGCGAAGCTCACGGCGGAGGACCGCGCGCGCGGCTTCGATGTGTCGCGGGCGCCACTGACGCGGATGACGGTGGTGCGCCTGGGGGATGCGCGCTGGCGCTTCCTCTGGAGTCACCACCACCTGGTGATGGACGGCTGGAGCATGGGTCTGTTCTTCCAGGAGGTCTTCGCCCTCTACGACACCCTGCGTGCCGGGGCGTCATTGCCTCCGTCCGGACGGCCTCCGTTCCGCGACTACATCGCGTGGCTGGGCCATCGCGACGAGCTGGAAGACGAGCGCTTCTGGCGCGACCAGCTCGCGGGGCTGTCGGCGCCCACGCCGCTGCCCGCCGCGAGGCCCGCCGCCGAGCGGCCCGCGGGTTCCGCCAACCCGCCCGACCTGGAGCTGAAGCTGTCGAAGGCGGACACCACCGCGCTGGAGGCCTTCGCGCGGAGGCATCAGCTCACGCTCAACACACTGGCGCAGGCGGCCTGGGCGCTGGTGCTGGCGCGCCACGCGGACACGCGCGACGTGCTCTTCGGCACCACGCTCTCCGGCCGTCCGCCGGAGCTGCCGGGTGCGGAGTCCATGCTGGGCCTGCTCATCACCACGCAGCCGGTGCGCATCACGCTGCCCGGTGACGGTGAGGCGCTGCTGCCGTGGCTCCAGGCACTCCAGGCGAAGCTGCTGGGCATCCAGCAACACCAGTACACGCCGCTCGTCAGCGCGCACGGCTGGAGCGACATCCCCCGCGGACAGCCGCTGTTCCAGTCGCTGCTCGTCTTCGAGAACTACCCGTTCGACGAATCGGTGCTGCGCCGCTTCAGCGCGATGGACCTGCGCGACCTGGAGCTGGGGGAGAGCACGAACTTCCCGCTGACGGCCACCGTGGTGCCGCACGACGAGCTGCAGCTGCGCCTGGCCTACGACGCGGGCCGCTTCGACGCGGACGCCGTGCGGCGCGTGCTGGGCCAGTGGCGGCAGGCGCTGGAGGACCTGCTCCAGCCGGACGCCCGGCTCGAGGACGTATCGCTGCTGTCCTCCGGGGACCGGGACTGGCTGCTGCGCACCGGCGCGGGCGGCGCCATGGACTTCGAGCGTGACGCCACGCTGCACGCACGCTTCGAACGGCAGGCCGCGGAGACGCCGGACGCGGACGCCGTCGTGTTCGGCGGGACGACGCTGTCGTTCCAGCAGCTCAACGCGCGGGCCAACGCACTCGCGTGGCACCTGCGGTCGCTCGGCGTGGGGCCCGAGGTGACGGTGGCGCTGTGCCTGGAGCGGTCGGCGGAGAGCGTCATCGCGCTGCTGGCGGTGCTCAAGGCCGGGGGCGCGTTCGTGCCGCTGGACCCGGCGGCGCCTGCCGCGCGCAAGGCCTTCGTCCTGAAGGATTGTGGCGCGTCCGTGCTGGTGACGACGCAGGCGCAGCAGGATGCGTGGCACCCGGAGGTGGCCCGCGTGGTTCGGCTGGACGCGGACCTTGTCGGACCCTCGGAAGGGCTCGCGGAGAACCCGCCGCCGTCGGCGGGCGCGGGCAATCTCGCCTACGTCATCTACACGTCCGGCTCCACGGGCACGCCCAAGGGCGTGATGGTACGGCACCGCTCACTGGCGCACCTGCGGCGCGCGATGCACGAAGCATGCTTCACCGGCGCGGCCCGGGGCATGCGGGTGGCGCTCAACGCGCCCTCCTTCTTCGACGTGTCGGTGGGGCAGCTGGTGCTGATGGTGGAGGGCCACTGCCTGTGCGTTGTCCCGGAGGACGTGAGGCGCGACCCGGAGGCGATGCTCGCGTGGCTGGAGCAGCAGCGGGTGGACGTCCTGGACTGCACGCCGTCGCAGTTCAAGCTGCTGCGGGAGGCCGGCTTCCTGGAGCAGGCACACGTGCCCGCGTACGTCCTCCTCGCCGGTGAGGCGGTGGACGAGGTGACGTGGCGCACGCTCGCGGCGACGCGGCGAACGCAGGCGTTCAACCTCTACGGCCCGACGGAGGTGACGGTGTATGCGACCTGGGCGTGCATCACGGGCTCGCCCCACGCCACGCCCGTCATTGGCCGGCCGCTGACGAACCTGAGCGCGTCCGTGCTGGACGCGCACCAGCGCCCCGTCCCCGTGGGGACGCCGGGAGAGCTGTGCCTCTCCGGTGAAGGCGTCACGCGCGGCTACCTGGGCCAGCCCGCCCTGACGGCGGAGCGCTTCGTGCCGGATCCGTTCAGCGCGGAACCGGGGGCACGCCTCTACCGCACGGGCGACAAGGCCCGCTGGCGCGAGGACGGCACGCTGGAGTACCTGGGCCGGTTGGACTTCCAGGTGAAGCTGCGCGGCTACCGCATCGAGCTGGGCGAAATCGAAGCCGCGCTGCGAGCGCACCCGGACATCCGGGACGCGGTCGTCCGCCTCCACGACGACCGGCTCATCGCCTATGTCGCGCCCCAGGTGGACACCGCGCCCCTGCGTCAGCAGCTCCGGCGGACCCTGCCGGAGTACATGGTGCCCGCCGCGTTCATCGCGCTGGACGCCCTGCCCCTCACGCCCAACGGCAAGGTGGACCGCAAGGCGCTGCCCGCGCCGGAGGCCACCCCCGCCCAGGTGCGCGTCGTCGAACCGCCCGCGACGCCCACCGAGGCGACGCTGGCCACGCTGTGGAGCGAGGTGCTGCGAGTCCCGGCGGTGGGCCGTCATGACGGCTTCTTCGAGCTGGGAGGCCATTCGCTGCTGGCCACGCAGCTCGTCTCGCGGGTGCGCGCGCGCTTCGGAATGGAGCTGCCCCTGCGGGCCCTGCTGGAAGGGCCCACCGTGGCGGAGCTGGCGCGCCGCATCGACGCGCTCCAGCCGTCCCAGCGGAAAGCAGCGTCCGCGCCCGCGCTGCCCTCACTGAGCCGCGTGGAACGGCCGGACGTGCTGCCGTTGTCCTTCGCGCAGCAGCGCCTGTGGTTCATCGAGCAGCTGGGCACCGCGGGGACCGCCTACAGCCTCCCGTACCTGCTGGACCTGGACGGCTCGCTGGATGTCATCGTCCTGCTGGCCGCGTTTGACGAGCTGGTGCGCCGCCACGAAGCGCTGCGCACGACCTTCCGTTCGGACGAAGGCACGCCGTCGCAGGTCATCCACCCGCCGTTCCCCATGGCCCTGCGGCACGCGGACCTGTCCGCGCTCCCGACGCCCGAGGCCCGGGAGGCGGAGGTGTCGCGGCTGGCGCGGGAAGAGGCCTCCAGCCCGTTCGACCTGGAGCAGGGCCCGCTGTTCCGGGGGCTCCTGATGAAGCTGGGGCCCACGAAGCACGTGCTGCTGCTCAACACGCACCACATCGTCACCGATGGCTGGTCCACCGGCGTGCTGGTGCGGGAGATGGGCGCGCTCTACGCGGCGTTCGTGGCGGAGCAGCCGTCACCCCTGCCGGAGCTCACGGTGCAGTTCGCGGACCACGCCCTCTGGCAGCGCGCCTGGTTGCAGGGCGACGTGTTGGAGTCGCAGCTGGCGTACTGGCGCGACCAGCTGGAGGGCGCCGCGCCCTACCTGGAGCTGCCCACGGACCACCCGCGTCCGGTCCGTCAGGAGGCCTATCGCGCCGGCGCGCGGACCTTCGTCCTGTCGCGGGAGCTGAGCGAAGCGGTGGAGGCGTACGCGCGGCAGGTGTCCGCCACGCCCTTCATGGTGCTGCTCGCGGCCTTCCAGTGGATGCTGCACCGGTACTCCGGGCAGGAGGACGTGCTCGTGGGGGCGCCCATCGCGGGCCGTCGCCACGCCGAGGCGGAGTCGTTGATCGGCTTCCTCGCGAACACCCTCGTGCTGCGCACCCGGGTGCGCGGGACGTGGGGCTTCCGGGAGCTGCTGGAACAGGTGCGCGCCACCACGCTGGGCGCGTACGAGCATCAGGACCTCCCCTTCGAGAAGCTGGTGGAGGTGCTCCAGCCGGAGCGTGACCTGGGCCGCTCGCCGCTCTTCCAGGTGACGTTCGCGCTCCAGAACGCCCCCATGCCGGAGCTGGCGCTGCCGGGGTTGAAGCTCAAGGCCCGGGAGCCCCTGAAGGAGTCCACCCTCTTCGACCTGCAATGCGAGCTGACCCGGGGACGGGACGGCTTCGAGGGCGTGCTGGGCTTCAACCAGGACCTGTTCGAGCCGGCCACGGTGGCCGGCATGGTGGAGCACCTGCGGGTGCTGCTGGAGTCCGCGCTCCACTCGCCGGACCTGCGGCTGCCAGAGCTGCCGTGGTTCTCACCGGCGGAGCGCCAGCGGCTGCTCTCGGATTGGAGCGGCACCTCACGCGACTTCCCGCGTGACGCGTCCGTGGGCGCCCTCTTCGCGGAACAGGCCGCGCGCACGCCGGACGCCACGGCGCTGAAGGCCGGGGAGCGGCGGATGTCCTACGCGGCGCTGGACCGGGCGTCGAACCAGCTCGCGCACCACCTGCGGCGTCAGGGCGTGCGGCCCGGCCACCGGGTGGGCCTGTGCGTGGAGCGTTCGTTCGAGGGAATCACCGCCCTGCTCGGCATCCTGAAGGCCGGCGCGGCCTACGTGCCGGTGGACCCCCATGCTCCCGCGGAGCGCATCGCGTGGGTGCTGCGTGAGGCGGGCGTCAGCCTGCTCGTGACGGAGGAAGCGGTGGCCGACGAACTGCCGGCCATGACGGACCTCCTGGTCCTGCTGGACGCGGACGCCGCCGCCATCGCACGGCAGCCCGAAGCGGCGCTGGACGTGTCGGTGTCCTCGGAGGCGTTGGCCTACGTGATGTTCACGTCGGGAAGTACGGGGCGCCCCAAGGGCGTCAGCGTCCCGCACCGGGGCATCACGCGCCTGGTGCGCGGCGCGGACTTCATCCACTTCGGCCCCGAAGAGGTCTTCCTCCACCTGGCATCCCTCGCCTTCGACGCGTCCACGCTGGAGGTCTGGGGCGCGCTGCTGAACGGCGCAACGCTGGTGGTTGCCCCCGCGGGCGCGCTGTCGCTTGGAGACACGGGAGCGCTGCTGCGGCGCGAGGGCATCACCACGCTGTGGCTCACCGCTGCCCTCTACGAGCAGATGGTGCTGCACCAGGGTGACGCGCTGGCTCGGGTGAAGCAGGTGCTGGCGGGCGGTGACGTGCTGCCCGTGGATCGCGTGCGGGAACACCTCAAGCGGCTGCCCCCGGGGGCCGTGCTGGTCAACGGCTACGGCCCCACGGAGAACACGACGTTCTCCGCCACGCACACGCTGCGCGCTGGGGACACCGTGGGCCGCTCGGTGCCCATCGGCCGGCCGCTGTCGAACTCCACGGCGTGGGTGCTGGACGCGGCGCTCCAGCCCGTGCCGCCGGGAGTGCCGGGCACGCTGTACGTGGGCGGAGACGGCCTGGCCTGGGGTTACCTCCAGCGCCCGGACCTCACCGCCGAACGCTTCATCCCCCACCCCTTCGCCACTGAACCCGGAGCGCGTCTCTACGACACGGGCGACCGCGTGCGCTGGCAGCGTGACGGGACGTTGGAGTTCCTGGGCCGCACCGACTTCCAGGTGAAGCTGCGAGGCTTCCGCGTGGAACCGGGCGAAATCGAAGCGGTGCTGCGCCAGTCGCCGGAAGTCCAGGAGGCGGTGGTCGTGGTGCGTGAGGACGTGCCCGGCGACAAGCGCCTGGTCGCCTATGTCGTGAGCGGCGAGCGCCTGGACACGGGAGCCCTACGGGCAGCCGTGCAGAAGCAGCTGCCGGACTACATGGTGCCGTCCGCCATCGTGGTGCTGCCGAAGCTGCCCCTGAGCGCCAACGGCAAGGTGGACCGCAAGGCCCTGCCCGCGCCCCAGGCCCGTGTCGCGGACAGCTCCACCGCCGTCCCCCGAAGCGCGCTGGAGAAGACGCTCGCGGACATCTGGGCGGAGGTGTTGCACCTGGAGACCGTGGACATCCACGGCGACTTCTTCGAACTGGGTGGGCACTCGCTGCTGGCCACGCAGGTCGTGTCGCGCATTCGTTCATCGCTGGGCGTGGAGCTGCCGCTGGGCGAGCTGTTCCGGTCTCCCACGGTGGCCTCACTGGCGGAGCGGCTGGTGGATGCCCGCCGCACCCAGGCGCCGCCGCTGGTCCGCGCCGAGCGCACGTCCGCGCCGCCGCTGTCCTTCGCGCAGCAGCGGCTGTGGTTCATCGACCAGTTGGAACCGGGCAGCCCGCTCTACAACGTGCCGCTGGCGCTGAGCCTCACCGGCGACCTGGACGTGGAAGCACTGCGTGGAAGCCTGGACGCGCTGATGGCGCGGCATGAATCGCTGCGCACCACGTTCCGCATGGAGGCCGGCAAGCCCGTGCAGGACATCCGTCCGGAGGGCCACGTCCCGCTGGAGACGGTGGACCTGACGGTCCTGGGCAGCCGCGCCGCGAGGCAGGCCGAGGCCCAGCGCCTGGGTCACGCGGAGACGCTGAAGCCGTTCGACCTGAAGCGCGGACCGGTCATCCGCGCGCTGCTGATGAAGCTGGATGAACGGGAGCACGTGCTGGTGCTGCACCTGCACCACATCGTCTCCGACGGCTGGTCGCTGGGCATCCTCGTGCGGGAGCTCACGGCCCTCTATGAGGCCATGCGCGCGGGCCGTTCCGCCGTCCTGCCGGAGCTGCCGGTGCAGTACGCGGATTACGCCGTCTGGCAGCGCGGCTGGCTCCAGGGCGGCGTGCTCCAGGCGCAGGTCGAGTGGTGGAAGCAGCAGCTGTCCGGAGCGTCCTTCGTGCTGGACATGCCCACGGACTGGCCGCGGACGGTGGGTGCTGACCGGCGCGGTGGGCGGATCCAGGTGTCACTGCCTCGCGCTCTCAGCGAGCGCGTGGACGCACTGGCGCAGGCCGAAGGCGCCACGCCCTTCATGGCGCTGCTGGCGGCGTTCCAGGCCGTGCTGTCGCGAGTCTCCGGACAGGACGATGTGCTGGTGGGCTCGCCCATCGCGAACCGCCGCCACGCGGAGACGGAGGGCCTCATCGGCTTCTTCGTGAACATGCTGGTGCTGCGCGGGCGCTTCGGCGCGAGGACGACGTTCCGCGAGCTGCTCGCGCAGGTGCGCGCCACCACGCTGGGCGCGTACGAGCACCAGGACATCCCGTTCGAACACCTGGTGGAAGCGCTCCAGCCCGAGCGCGACCTGGGCCGCACGCCGCTCTTCCAGGCGATGTTCGCGCTCCAGAACGCGCCCGTGACGGAGCTGGCGGTGCCCGGACTCACCGTGGCGCCAGCGCACCTGGAGGGTGCCGCCCCTTCGCAGTTCGAGCTGGCCCTGAACATGAGCCGCTCCGCGGAAGGCTACGAGGGCCACCTGGGCTTCGCGGCGGACCTGTTCGACACGGCCACCATCGAGCGGCTCTTCGCCCAGGTGCGGCGGTTGCTGGAGGCCGTGTGCGGCGCGCCGGACGTGCCGCTGGCGGACGTGTCGCTTGTCTCGCCGGAGGAGCTGGTGCGGCTGGTGCGCATGAGCAGCGGCGAGCGGGTGGACTTCGAGCGTGACGCCACGCTGCACGCACGCTTCGAGCGGCAGGCCGCGGAGACGCCGGACGCGGACGCCGTCGTGTTCGGTGGGACGACGCTGTCCTTCCAACAGCTCAACGCGCGGGCCAACTCACTCGCGTGGCACCTGCGGTCGCTCGGCGTGGGGCCCGAGGTGACGGTGGCGCTGTGCCTGGAGCGGTCGGCGGAGAGCGTCGTCGCGCTGCTGGCGGTGCTCAAGGCCGGGGGCGCGTTCGTGCCGCTGGACCCGGCGGCGCCCGCCGCGCGCAAGGCCTTCGTCCTGAAGGATTGTGGCGCGTCCGTGCTGGTGACGACGCAGGCGCAGCAGGAAGCGTGGTCCCCGGCGGTGCCCCATGTGGTGCGGCTGGACGCGGACCTTGTCGGACCCTCGGAAGGGCTCGCGGAGAACCCGCCGCCGTCGGCGGGCGCGGGCAATCTCGCCTACGTCATCTACACGTCGGGCTCCACGGGCACGCCCAAGGGCGTGATGGTACGGCACCGCTCACTGGCGCACCTGCGGCGCGCGATGCACGAAGCATGCTTCACCGGCGCGGCCCGGGTCATGCGGGTGGCGCTCAACGCGCCGTCCTTCTTCGACGTGTCGGTGGGCCAGCTGGTGCTGATGGTGGAGGGCCACTGCCTGTGCGTTGTCCCGGAGGACGTGAGGCGCGACCCGGAGGCGATGCTCGCGTGGCTGGAGCAGCAGCGGGTGGACGTCCTGGACTGCACGCCGTCGCAGTTCAAGCTGCTGCGGGAGGCCGGCTTCCTGGAGCAGGCACACGTGCCCGCGTACGTCCTCCTCGCCGGTGAGGCGGTGGACGAGGTGACGTGGCGCACGCTCGCGGCGACGCGGCGAACGCAGGCGTTCAACCTCTACGGCCCGACGGAGGTGACGGTGTATGCGACCTGGGCGTGCATCACGGGCTCGCCCCACGCCACGCCCGTCATTGGCCGGCCGCTGACGAACCTGAGCGCGTCCGTGCTGGACGCGCACCAGCGCCCCGTCCCCGTGGGGACGCCGGGAGAGCTGTGCCTCTCCGGTGAAGGCGTCACGCGCGGCTACCTGGGCCAGCCCGCCCTGACGGCGGAGCGCTTCGTGCCGGATCCGTTCAGCGCGGAACCGGGGGCACGCCTCTACCGCACGGGCGACAAGGCCCGCTGGCGCGAGGACGGCACGCTGGAGTACCTGGGCCGGTTGGACTTCCAGGTGAAGCTGCGCGGCTACCGCATCGAACTCGGCGAAATCGAAGCCGCGCTGCGAGTGCACCCGGACATCCGGGACGCGGTCGTCCGCCTCCACGACGACCGGCTCATCGCCTATGTCGCGCCCCAGGTGGACACCGCGCCCCTGCGTCAGCAGCTCCGGCGGACCCTGCCGGAGTACATGGTGCCCGCCGCGTTCATCGCGCTGGGCGCCCTGCCCCTCACGCCCAACGGCAAGGTGGACCGCAAGGCGCTGCCCGCGCCGGGGGCGCGGCTGCATGCGGCGCGTTCTTACGAGGCCCCGGCGACACCCGCGGAGGTGGCCCTGGCCTCGCTGTGGGAGGAGCTGTTGAACGTGCCCGTGGTGGGCCGCAACGACCACTTCTTCGAGCTGGGCGGACACTCGCTGTTGGCCACGCAGCTGGTCTCCCGCATCCGCGCCCGCTTCGGCGTGGACGTGAGAGTCCGGGCGCTGTTTGAGTCCCCCACCGTGGCGGCGCTCGCCCAGCGGCTGCCGGATGCACCGGAGGCCAACGCCCTCCCGCCCCTGCGTCCAGCGACGAGCACCGGTCCGCATCCGCTGTCGTTCGCACAGCAGCGGCTGTGGTTCATCGATCAGCTCGACCCGGGCAGCGCGCTCTACAACATGCCCTCGGCGCTGCGCCTCTCCGGCACGGTGGACGTGCCCGCGCTCCGGCAGGCCTTCGATGCGCTGGTGGAACGCCACGAAGCGCTGCGCACGACGTTCGAATCCCACGACGGCGAACCCCGCCAGCACGTGCACCCTGCCCCCACCGGAGTTCTGTCGGTGGTGGACCTGACGGGCCTGCCTGACGACACACGTGAGATGGAGGCCGTGCGGCTCGCGAGCGAGGACGCGCTGAAGCCCTTCGACCTCGCCATGGGACCGCTGGTGCGGCTCACGCTCTTGAAGCTGGGCGAAGCGGATCACGTGCTGCTGTTGTGCATGCACCACGCCATTGGCGACGGCTGGTCCATGGGCATCCTGGTGCGTGAAGTCACCGCGCTCTACGAGGCCTTCCGGCAAGGCCAGCCCTCGCCGCTGGCTCCGCTGCCGGTGCAGTACCCGGACTTCGCCGTGTGGCAGCGCGGCTGGCTCCAGGGCGAGGTGCTGGACGCGCAGCTCGCGTGGTGGACGCAGCAGTTGGCCGGAGCCCCACAGGCCCTGGCCCTGCCCTCCGACAAGCCGCGTCCGCCGCAGCGGTCCGCGAGGGGCGCGACGTTCCCGGTGCGCCTGTCGCAGCCGTTGAGCGAAGCCGTGGAGGCCCTGGCCCAGCGCGAAGGGGCCACGCCCTTCATGCTGTTGCTCGCGGCGTTCCAGACGCTGCTGCACCGGTACTCCGGTCAGGAGGACCTGCTGGTGGGCACGTCCATCGCGGGACGGCGCCACGCGGAGACGGAGGGCCTCATCGGCTTCTTCGTCAACACGCTGGTGCTGCGCGCACGGTTCGACAGTCGCCCGTCGTTCCGGAACCTGCTCGCGCAGGTGCGCACCACCACGCTGGGCGCGTATGAACACCAGGACATCCCCTTCGAGCGCCTGGTGGAGGCCGTGCAGCCCGCGCGCGACCTGTCGCGCACGCCGCTCATCCAGGCCCTCTTCACGCTCCAGAACATGCCGGACGCGGAGGTGCGCCTGCCGGAGCTGACGCTGCGCCCGGTGGAGGTGGACCTGGCCTCGACGAAGTTCGACCTGGACCTGACGCTGGCCCGTACGGAGCGGGGCTTCGAGGGCGTCCTCTCCTACGCCACGGACCTCTTCGAACCCGCCACGGCCCGCCGGCTCTCGGATCACTTCCTCCAGCTGCTGGAAGCCGCCGTCGCCCGGCCGGACGCGAAGGTGGACAGCCTGCCCCTGCTGACGGCGGAGGAGCGCCAGTGGGTGCTGGAGGAGTGGAGCGGCGAGACGGCTCCCTTCGAAGCCGACGTGCCCTTCCACGCGCGCTTCGAACAGCAGGTGACGCGCACGCCCAAGGCACCCGCCGTGGTGATGGGCGACACGACGGTGTCGTTCCACCAGCTCAACGTGCGCGCGAACCAGCTGGCGCATTACCTGCGCACGCTGGGCGTGGGCCCGGATGTACCGGTGGCCTTCTGCCTGGAGCGCTCGCCGGAGGCCATCGTCGCCATCCTGGGCATCCTCAAGGCGGGCGGCGCCTACGTGCCGCTCGACCCGGCGGCTCCTGAAGCGCGACGGGCCTTCATCCTGGAGAACAGCGGCGCGACCGTGCTGCTGACCACCCAGGCGCAGGTGGAGTCGTGGCAGCCGCCTGCGCGGCACGTGGTGCGGCTGGACGCGGACGCGCGGCGCATCGAAGCGTCCTCGCCGGGCAACCCGCGTTCGGGCGTGCGGCCGGAGCATCTGGCCTACGTCATCTACACGTCGGGCTCCACGGGCGTGCCCAAGGGCGTGATGATCCAGCACCGCTCGCTGGCGCACCTGCGGCGCGCGATGAACGAAGCCTGCTTCGACCGGGCGTCGTCCCGGCCGCTGCGGGCCAGCGTCAACGCGCCGTACTTCTTCGACGCGTCGGTCCAGCAGCTGTCGCTGATGTTGGACGGCCACTGCCTGTTCCTCGTCCCGGAGGCCGTGCGGCGGGATCCGGAGGCGATGCTCGCGTGGGTGGCGCAGCACCGCATCGACGTGCTGGACACCACGCCGTCGCAGTACCAGCTGTTGCTGGAGGCGGGCCTGCTGGAGCGAGAGCACGTGCCGGCGCTCTGCTCCATCGGAGGCGAGGCGATGGACGAGGTGACGTGGCGCACGCTCGCGGCGACGGAGCGGACCTGGGCCTTCAACGCCTACGGTCCGACCGAGATCACCGTGAACGCGACCCTCGCCCCCATCCAGGGCAGCCCCATGCCCACGCCCGTCATCGGGCGCCCGTTGCTGAACCTGGACGTGTACGTCCTGGATGCGAACCTGAACCCCGTGTCCGTGGGCGTCCCGGGCGAGCTCTACATCGCGGGCGAGGGCCTGGCGCGCGGCTACCGCAACCGGCCGGACCTCACGGCGGAGCGCTTCATCCCCCACCCGTTCAGCGCGGAGCCCGGGGCGCGGATGTACCGCTCGGGTGACCGGGTCCGGTGGATGCAGGATGGCACCCTGGAGTACCTGGGCCGGGTCGACTTCCAGGTGAAGCTGCGCGGCTACCGCATCGAGCTGGGGGAGATTGAAGCCGCGCTGCGTGCGTCTCCGGGCGTCCGCGACGCGACGGTATTGCTGCGGGAGGATGTCCCCGGCCTCCCGCGACTGGTGGCGTACGTGACGCCGGAGGTGGACACCGCGACGCTGCGGGGACACCTGCAGCGTTCGTTGCCGGAGTACATGGTCCCGGCCGCCTACGTCGCCCTGCCCGTCCTGCCGCTGACGCCCAACGGCAAGGTGGACCGCAAGGCGCTGCCCGTCCCCGTGGACGGACCCGTGAGCACCGAGACCCATGTGGGCCCCAGGAACGAAGCCGAGGCGCGGATCGCGGCGCTCTGGGCGGAGGCGCTGGGCGTGTCCACCGTGGACGTGCGCACCAGCTTCTTCGAGCTGGGAGGGCACTCGCTGCTGGCGGTGCGGCTGATGGCGGCGGTGCACCGGGAGACGGGCCGGAAGCTCCCGCTGTCGGCGCTCTTCCAGGCTCCCAGCGTGGAGCGGTTCGCGGTCCTGCTGGGAGAGGCCGAGCCGAAGCCCTTCACCCCGCTGGTGCCCTTCACGAAGGGAGGCACGGGCAGCGTGCCTCCGTTCTTCTGCGTGCACCCGGTGGGAGGCAACGTGCTGGCCTACGCGGAGCTCGCGCGGAGGCTGGGACCGGATCAGCCCTTCTACGGCCTCCAGGCCCGCGGCCTGGACGGTACGGATCAGCCACTGGACACCGTGGAGTCCCTGGCCGCCAGCTACGTGCGGGTGGTGCGAGAGGCCCAGCCCCACGGCCCGTATCACCTGGGCGGTTGGTCCCTGGGCGGCGTCATCGCCTACGAGATGGCGCATCAGCTCCGCGAAGCAGGTGAAGCGGTGGTGCTGGTGGCGATGATCGACTCGTACGTGCCCCAGGCGGTGCCGGACTCGGAGCCGGACCTGGACCGCACGCTGGCGGTGGGCCTGTTCGCGCAGGACCTGATGGGCGTGTCGCTGGCGGACCTGGACGTGGACACGGCGGAGCTGGCGACGCTGGAGCCTGAAGCCGCGCTCGCGAAGGTGCTGGAGTCCGCGGCCCGGTCCGGCGCGCTGCCTTCCGGAGTGGACGCCACGGCTCTCTTCCAGGTCTTCGAGGCGAACCTCGAAGCGGCCCGGCGCTACCACCCGCCCGCGATGGATCAGCGCGTGGTGCGCATCCAGGCGGAGGAGCTCGCCGATGACACGGGCACGGGAGACGGCGGCTGGACGGCGCTTGTTGGGGACCGGCTGGAGTCGCACTGCCTCCCGGGCACCCACTACACCCTGCTACGCGATCCGGTGGTGCAGTCCGTGGCGGAGTTGCTGATGAAGGCGCTCCGCGACGCGGGCAAGAAGTAACGCAGGCGCCGCGTAGAGCCCCGCTCCCTCCGTCGAGGGGGCGGGGCCGTGATCCGAGTGACTGGCGCAATGCGGCGACATGTGCGCGAGCAGGTCCACGCATTCACCGTGCGTGAGTAGAAAGGTTCCATGGGGTGGTTGCAGGGGCTGTTCGGCTGCGCTTGAGGCGTGCCACCTCCCAGGTTTCGTTACCGTGAGTGCCTGAGGAATCGAGCACCCGGGCTGCTATGAAGTGTCGGCCTTTTTCGACACATGGATGGCTCCCCGTGCACGACTTCTCGCGAACCCTTCCTGGCGTCCTCCTGAAGCTTGTCCAAGGGCCCTCCGCCCACGCGCCGCTCTACACGTTCCTGGGAGACGACGGTGAAGAGACCGTCTGGAGCGCGTTCGACCTGGACGTGCGCGCGAGGCGGATAGCGGCGGCGCTGCGTGAGCGAGGCGCGCAAGGCGAGCGCGTGTTGCTGCTGTACCCGCCGGGGCTGGACTACATCGCGGGCTTCTTCGGCTGTCTGTACGCGGGAGCGGTGGCGGTGCCCGCGTATCCGCCGGACCCGATGCGGCTGGAGCGCACCCTGCCCCGCCTGCGGGCCATCATCCAGGACGCGAGAGCGTCGGTGGTGCTCACCACGTCGGGCATCCTGGGGCTGTCGGACTTCGTCTTCGAGCAGGCGCCGGACTTCCGGGCGCTGCAGTGGATGGCGACGGATGAGCTGCCGGAAGGCGGCGAGCGGGACTGGGTGGCGCCGGAGGGACTGGGCGCGGAGTCGCTCGCGTTCCTTCAGTACACGTCCGGGAGCACGGGCACGCCGAAGGGCGTGATGCTCACGCACGGCAACCTGCTGCACAACCTGTCGCTCATCCACGGTGCGTTCGGCGCGCGAGCGGACAGCGTGGGCGTCATCTGGCTGCCGCCGTACCACGACATGGGACTCATCGGAGGCATCCTGGAGCCGTTGTATGGGGGCTTCCCGGTGACGCTGATGTCGCCGATGTCGTTCCTCAAGAGGCCCCTGGCGTGGCTGGAGGCGGTGTCGCGCTTTGGGGGCACCATCAGCGGCGGGCCGAACTTCGCGTTCGACTTGTGCGTGAGGAAGAGCACGCCGGAGCAGCGGCGGGCGTTGGACTTGAGCCGGTGGGAGGTGGCCTTCTGCGGCGCGGAGCCGATTCGTCCGGAGACGCTGGAGCGCTTCGTGGAGGCGTTCGGCCCCAGCGGCTTCAGGCGTGAAGCCTTCTACCCGTGCTACGGGCTGGCGGAAGGCACGCTGATTGTCTCCGGAGGCGAGAAGTCGGCGCCGCCGGTGTCGGTGACGCTGTCGGGTGCGGCGCTGGAGCGTCACCGCGCGGAGGAAGTGGGTGCGACGGAGCTGGGAGCGCGCACGCTGGTGGGGTGCGGGCAGACGCTGGCGGAGCAGCGAATCGCCATCGTGGACCCGGAGACGCTGGAGCGGCG
This sequence comes from Corallococcus sp. CA054B, assembly GCF_003611625.1. Taxonomy (NCBI): domain Bacteria; kingdom Pseudomonadati; phylum Myxococcota; class Myxococcia; order Myxococcales; family Myxococcaceae; genus Corallococcus; species Corallococcus sp. CA054B. The sequence goes on along the minus strand of NZ_RAVY01000096.1, from coordinate 3,922 downwards.
TGGGCCTGGGGAGGTGGGCGAAGTCTGGGTGACGGGGCCGAGCGTGGCCCAGGGGTACTGGGGCCGGGAGGAAGCAACGCGCGAGACGTTCCATGCGCGCATTGCTGGTGAGGATGGCGGGCCGTACCTGCGCACCGGTGACTTGGGCTTCCTGCGGCCGGAGGGCGAGCTGTACGTCACGGGGCGGCGCAAGGACCTCATCATCCTGCGAGGGAGGAACCACTACCCGCAGGACTTGGAGGCGACGGTGGAGGGGGCGCACCCGGCGCTGAGGCCCGGGGGCGGAGCGGTGGTTTCGGTGGAGGTGGGGGGCGAGGAGCGCGCGGTTGTGGTGCAGGAAATCGACGTGCGGCGGCTGGGTGGACTGCGTGAGCAGCTGGCGGCGGCGGACGCGGCGGTGGGCACCATCCGTCAGAGGCTGGCGGAGTCGCACGAGGTGCAGGCGCACGCGGTGGTGCTCATCGAGCCGGGGAGCCTGCCGAAGACGTCCAGCGGCAAGGTGCAGCGGCACGCGTGCCGCGCGGCCTTCCTCGCAGGGACGTTGCAGGAGGTGACGGCGTGGCGGGCGCAGCCGCCGGGCGGCGCGGGTCCGTCGCCCGAAGCTCCCCTCCCCGCTTCATCCACCCCGGGCTCCGGCGAGGCCGGGTCCATCACGGCGCCGCGCTCCGGTGCATCCTCGCCGTCGGCTTCGTCCCGGCCGTCATCGAGTCATGAGGGCGGAGCCCTCAGCCCGTCCGCTCCTGGCGCGGGTTCGGGAACACGCGAAGCGGTGTCCGGTTCCGCTGCGCACGTCTCCGTGGGCGTGGGTGCGAAGCCGGACTCGGAGGTATTGGTCGCGTGGCTGCGCGACATCGTGGCCCGGCACGTGCGCATGCTCCGTGAGGACATCGACGTTGATGCTCCGGTGACTCGCTACGGGCTGGACTCGCTGGGCGCCGTGGAACTGGCGCATGAAGTGGGCTCGGGCACCGGGCTGACAGTGCCCATGGAGTGGCTCCTCCAGGGACCGAGCATCACGTCCCTGGCGCACAGGCTGGCCTCCCTCCGTGACGCGGCGGGCCCCGCGCCCCACCGCAGGCGCGTGGGCGGCGACCGCGAGGCGTCTTCGTCGCAGGCCCGGTTGTTCTTCCTGTCCCGGTACGCCCCTGGCGACGTGTCCTACAACCTGCCCGCCGCCGTTCGCCTGGAGGGCGAGCTGGATGTGGCCGCGCTGGAGGGCAGCCTCGTGGCTCTCGCGGCCCGGCATGAAGGACTGCGGACCTCGTTCCGCGAGGCCCCGGGCCAGCCCCGGCAGGTCATCGCGGCGGACGCGTCCCTGCCGCTGGCGCGCGTGTCATTGGAGTCCCTGCCCGCCAACGCCCGCGAGGCCGAGGCGCTCCGCCTGGCCCACGAAGAAGCCCGCCGCCCGTTCGACCTGGAGCGCGGACCGCTGGTGCGCGCCACGCTCCTCACGCTGGATGCGCGGACCCATGTGCTGGTGCTCGTCATGCACCACGCCGTGTCGGACGCCACGTCCATGGCGGTGCTGGTGCGCGAGGTCTCCGCGCTCTACTCGGCGCTGCACGAAGGCCGCCCGTCGCCCCTTCCCGCCCTGCCCCTGGACTACGCCGACGCCGCTGACTGGCAGCGGGACGCGCTGGACGGCGCCGCGCTGGAGTCGCGGCTGGACTACTGGCGGACGCAGCTCGCGGGTGCTCCTCAGCTGCTGGAGCTGGCCACGGATCGGCCGCGTCCCTCTCGCCGTGGGTCCTCGGGTGCGCGGGTCCCGGTGGTGCTGGACGCGGGGCTCGCGAAATCCGTCCGGACGCTGGCGGAGCGCGAAGGCGTCACGCCGTTCATGGTCCTGCTCGCGGCCTTCCAGACCGTGCTCGCCCGCCGCGCGGGCCAGGACGACCTCAGCGTGGGCACGGCCATCGCGGGCCGTCAGCGCGCGGAGTTCCAGGGGCTCGTCGGCCTCTTCGTCAACTCGCTGGTCTTGCGCACGCGCCTGTCCGGCGCTCCTTCGTTCCGGGAGCTCCTGGGCCGCGTGCGGGAGACGGCGCTGGGCGCGTACGCGCACCAGGACGTGCCCTTCGAGCGAGTCGTGGAGGCGCTCCGGCCTCCTCGCGAGCTGGGGCACACGCCGCTCTTCCAGGTGATGTTCAACCTCCAGGGCGCTCGCGTGGACGCGCCCGTCCTGCAGGGGCTCCAGTCCCGGCTCCTGGACGTGCACACCGGCACGTCCATGTTCGACCTCACGCTGTCGCTCGCGGAGTCCCCCCAGGGCTTCGAGGGCTGGCTGGAGTACGCCACGGAGCTGTTCGACGCGGACACCGTGGAGCGCCTGTCCGGCCACTTCCGCGTGCTGCTGGAGGCCGCCATCGCGGCCCCCCAGACGTCCATCCACGAGCTGCCCTGGATGACGGTCGCGGAGCGCCACCAGGTGCTCACCGCGTGGAACGACACGGCCCGCGACTACCCCTCCGGCAGGACACTCCCCGAGCAGTTCGCGCTCCAGGTCGCCCGGACTCCAGACGCCATCGCCGTGGAGGACGGGGACCTTCGCCTGACGTACGCGCAGCTGGAGGCGCGGGCCAATCCGCTCGCGCACTTCCTCCGCGCCCGGGGCGTGGGCCCGGACGTGCCGGTGGCGGTGTGCATGGAGCGCTCCGTGGACTTCGTCGTCACGGTGCTCGCCATCCTCAAGGCGGGCGGCGCCTATGTCCCGCTGGACGCGTCGTACCCCGCGCAGCGGCTGGCGTTCATGATCGAGGACGCCCGGCCCCGGATGCTGCTCACCACGCGCGCGCTGCGTGAGCGGCTGAACGTGCCCGACGCGAGCCTGTCCTGCTTCTTCGTGGATGCGCTGGCGCTCGATGATCAGCCCGTCACCGCGCCGGAGGTCACCGTGGGGCCTCGCAACCTGGCCTACGTCATCTTCACCTCGGGCAGCTCCGGACGTCCCAAGGGGGTGGCCGCCGAGCACCGCGGCGTGCTGCGCCTCGTGCACGCCGAGCCCTACTCGCGCGTCGGTCAGCGCGAAACGGGCATGCTCTTCGCGCCGTTGTCCTTCGACGGCTCCGTGATGGAGCTGTGGACGATGCTGCTGCACGGCGGCCGGCTGGTCATCTTCCCCGGCAAGGTCCCCGCCGGAGACATGGACACGCTCGCGCGAGTGGTGGAGCGCCACGCGGTCAGCTTCGCCCACCTGCCGTCGGGCCTCTTCTCGCAGCTGGTGGAGCACCGGCCGGACATCCTCGGACGGCTGCGCGAAGTGCACGTGGGGGGCGACGTCATCTCCGCCCCGCATGTGCGCCGCGCGGTGGAGTTCCTGGGCCGGCCCGTCATCAACGCCTACGGCCCCAGTGAATGCTCCGTGGCCGCCTCGTTCTTCACGGTGGAGCGGCCGGAGCAGGCGGGCGCGTCGGTGCCCATTGGCGCGCCGCTCGCGAACACCACGGCGTACGTGCTGGACGCGCGGCTCCAGCCGGTGCCGGTGGGCGTGCCGGGGGAGCTGTTCCTCGGCGGTGATGGCGTGGTCCGGGGCTACGTGTCGCGGCCGGACCTGACGGCGGAGCGCTTCGTCCCGGATGTGTACGGCGCGAAGCCTGGCGCACGGCTGTACCGCACGGGCGACCGGGTCCGCTGGCGCGCGGATGGGACACTGGACTTCCTGGGCCGCACGGACCACCAGGTGAAGGTGCGCGGCTTCCGCATCGAGCTTCCGGAAGTGGAGGCCGCCCTGCGCGAGCTGCCCGACGTGCACGAGGCCGCGGCGGTGGTGCGCGAGGACGTGCCCGGCGACAAGCGGCTCGTCGCCTACGCGATGCCGCGCCCGGGTCAGGTGCTGGATCCCACGAAGCTGCGGGAGGCCCTGCGCCGCAAGCTCCCGGACTACATGGTGCCGTCGCTGTTCGTGGCGCTCCCCACCCTGCCCCTGAAC
>NZ_RAVY01000095.1:0-35752 GCF_003611625.1 Corallococcus sp. CA054B | reverse complement strand
GGGCAGCAGGAGGCGGGGGAGCTTTCACACGGCGGCTTGTACCACTTCCGCGCCCGGGGGGAGGACTTGGGACGCCGGGTCCGTCCAGGCCTGTACGAAGGACCGGACCTTCCGGGCTTTCACGTCCCGCCGAGAAGGTGGGGAGTCAACAGCGCCGCGACGGCCCCTGTCCCCGAGGACAGGTCCCTGGAGGACAGCACGAGCCGCCGCCGCCGGCCGCCCTCCAGCGACGTGCCCTCCAGGAGGGACGTGAGGCCCCGGGGCCCGCGGTCCAGGTCGAGGACCAGCTCCAGCGCGTCCTCCTGGGGGAAGGGCAGGAGGGCGAGCGAGCGCGGCGGGCCGTTCCAGCCCGGGCCGGCGTGGAACTCCAGCTCCTGCACGAAGGGCTCGTCGCGGCCGAGGGGCGATCCGGCCTCGCAGTAGGAGTTGCGCCACTGGAAGCCCAGCTGTCGCACGGCTTCGATGACGGTCTGGAGGGACGGGTGGGGCAGGACGTGGATGCGGTCGCTGTCCTCGGGGTTGAGGGCGTTGTCGATGTCGAGCGCCGTCTTGATCCACACGGGCGTGCCGCGCTCGGTGATGGGCGCGTGGGCGGGGATGCGCAGGGAGAAGGGGATCTCGCGCTCCTCGCGGGGCTGGAGGGTGAAGGGGTTGGCGACGCGCCAGGTGCGCACGACGGCGTTGAGCGCGCTGCGGCGGTCGTTGTCGCGCTGGAGGTACTGCGCCATCAGGTGCAGGTCGATGCGGTCGATGCGCTGGGGCGTGTGGCCGCCCTGGACATGGACGAGTCCGCGCAGGTCGCCGCCCGCGCGCACGGTGTCGTGTTCCAGGCGGGTGTCCACGCGCGCGCTGCCAATGCCAAGGCGGGCGAGCATCTTCATGAAGGGCATGGGGAACGGCATAGGCCGGATGGACGCCGCGCGAAAGCCCGTCCGCCGGGCTGCCTGCCCATCATGCGGCCCCTGCACCGGAGGGGTGGACGCGGCTTGCGGGCTGGCCCGGCGCGTCACCAGCGTAAAGCCTCACCACGGGAGAGGTGCATCATGGCGCAGGGGACATCCAAGCGGGTGCGGTACGCGGTGGTGGGGGCGGGCAACCTCACGCAGGTGGCCATCCTTCCGGCGTTCCAGCACGCGGAGGAGAACTCCGAGCTGGTGGCCATCATCTCCTCCGACAAGGCGAAGCAGGTCGCACTCCAGGAGAAGTACGGCGTGGAGCACGTGGGGGGCTACGAGAACTTCGAACAGGTGTTGCGCGATTCGAAGGCGGACGCGGTCTACATCGTGTTGCCCAACACGATGCACCGGAGCTTCACGGAGCGAGCGGCCCGCCTTGGAGTGCACGTCCTCTGTGAGAAGCCGATGGCGACGTCGGTGGAGGACTGCGAGGCGATGATCCGCGCCACGAACGAGAACGACGTGAAGCTGATGGTCGCCTACCGGCTACATTTCGAAGAGGCGAACCTCCGCGCCATCGAGCTGGTGAGTTCAGGGAAATTGGGAGACCCGCTGGTCTTCACGGGGACGCTGACGCAGCAGGTGCGCGAAGGGGACATCCGCACGCGAGTGGACGTGGGAGGCGGGGCGCTGCTGGACGAGGGGCCATACCCCGTCAACGCCGCGCGCTACCTGTTCCGCGACGAGCCGCGCGAGGTGTTCGCGTTCACGGGAGGCGGCAGGGACGGGCGCTTCCACGGCGTGGATGCGTCCGCGTTCGCGCTGATGCGCTTCCCGAACGGCAGGGTGGCTCAGTTCGCCATCAGCCACGAGGCCTCCGCGGTGTCGAGCTACCGGCTGGTGGGCACGGAAGGGGACCTGCTGGTGAAGCACGGCTTCGGCTACGGCACGGACATCCAGCACGAGCTCACCGTGGGCGGGGAGACGGAGACGCGGACGTTCAAGAACAGCGACCAGTTCGCGCCGGAGTTGGTCTACTTCTCGACGTGCGTCCTGGAGGACCGGGACCCGGAGCCCAATGGCATCGAAGGCCTGGCGGACGTGCGCATCATCGTCGCGCTGCAGGAGTCCGCGCGCACGGCGAAGCCGGTGAAGCTGGCCCCGTTCGAGAAGCCGAAGCGCCCCACGATGGATCAGCTCATCGTCAGGCCACCCGTGGAGCCGCCCGAACCGGTGAACGCACCGGCTCCGGCAGAGGGGTAGGGCGCAGGGGTTGAGGGCTGCGTCCATCGGTGTTCTGGTGACCGCATGGACGACCTTCAGGAGTTCGCGCGTCAGGTGTTCGCGTCGCAGCCCTTCAGCCAGTTCATCGGCGCGCAGCTCGCCAGCGCCGGGCCTGGGACCGCGGAGCTGCGGCTCCCCATCGTGGACCACCTGAAGCAGCAGCACGGCTTCGTCCACGGGGGCGTGCTCAGCTACCTGGCGGACAACGCCATCACGTTCGCTGGTGGCCTGGCGCTGGGCGGCAACGCGCTGACCTCCGAGTACAAGATCAACTACCTGAAGCCCGCCGTGGGCTCGCTGCTCATCGCTCGGGCCCAGGCGAAGGCCGCCGGCAAGCGGCAGGCCGTGTGTCAGTGTGAAGTCTTCGCAGTGAAGGATGGTGCGGAGACGCTGTGTGCCCTGGCGCAGGGCACTGTCGTCTCCGCGGCCTGAAGGCGCATCAGAACTTGAACAGGTCCTTGATGCCCTTGCCGACGTCCTTGGCCGTATCGGCGACCTTGTCCGTGACGTCCTTGGCCTTGTCAGCGACCTTGTCGGTGACGTTCTTCGCCGTGTCGCCGACCTTGCCGTTGGTGAGGTTGTCGACCGTGCCCTTCAGCTTGTTGAAGTCGATGGTGTACGAGGTGCCGACGCCGACGCCCACGCCGAGCGCCGCCTTGGCCTTGCCGCCGATGGTGAGCTTGCCGTCCTCGAAGGCCACCTTCGCGTCCACCGCGGCGCCCACGCCGGCGATGGCGCTGCCCGTCACGGAGCCCTGCACGGGGCCGAACTCGCCGCGGGCCGTGGCGCTCGCCTCGGCGCCCACCAGTGCGCCCGCGCCGACCTCCGCGCCCATGTCGCCGTTCTTGGGGTTCAGGTCGATCTTGGCCTTCGCGTCCGCGTTGGCGCCCACCAGCGCCTCGCCGTGCACGCCGCCGTAGACCTTGCCCTCCACCTTGCCGAGCCCGATGTCCTTCAGGTCCTTGCCGAAGCCGGCGTCACCCCGAAGGCTGGCGATGTTGGCCTCGGCGCCCGCGCGGCCGCCGATCTCCCACGGCATCACGCGGTAGGACGCATCGCCCTGGACCTCGGCGGCGCTCGCCTCGAACTGCGCGCCGGTGCCCTGCCTGGTGAAGCCCGTGCCGGTCTTGAACTCCGCCGCGTCCTTCTGCCAGGACACGTAGTTGCCGCTCTCGTTGCCCGCCACCTGGCCGGGGCCGCTGTTGCCCTGCGTGACCTGACGCCCGTCCTTCCTGTCCGCGCTGGCCTGGGCCTTATCGCCCTTGCGCGAGTCCATGAAGATGTCCTGGCCCCACTGCTGGCTGAACTTCGTGTCCGGCTGGTTCTTGTCGATGAAGCCGGGCTTCTTCTCCGTGGCCGAGGACGGGCCGGAGACGGCGGGGGAGTTCGAGGCGGGCGTGGACGCGGGGCGGTTGGAAACGCGCATGGGGGACCTTGGGAGGCGGCGAAGGAGGGGATGCTGGGGATTTGGAAGAAGGGCCGGAGTGCGTCCGGTCCGTGATGACCAATCCCTAGAGCACGGCGCGTGCCAGCCCTCCGGCGAGGCCGTCTTCCCTCTGAAGCGCGTGTTTCGAGCGGTGCCCGGGCGGCCCGAAACTGGTGATGCGGCTCATCAGCGCTGGTGACTCGTGTCACCAGGAGGCCCGCCCCGCGTTCCATGACGTCGCGTCACAGGTGACGTGACGCCCCAGGCATTTTTCGCGAGGGGCGCACAGCTCCGTCCTTCACGAGGACGGCAAGACCATGGCGACGAAGATTGGAATTATCGGCAAGGGGAACGTGGACGGCGCGCTGCAAGGTCGTGGTGGACGTGACGAACGCGCTGACCGCCGACATGCAGCTGGCGCTCGGGTTCACCACGATCGGCGTGGAGGAGTTGCAGAAGAAGGCGCCCCAGGCGCGCGTGGTGAAGGCCTTCAACACGGTCTTCGCGCAGCACATGGACCAGGGGCAGGTGAAGTGCAGAAGCTGGGGCCGGGCATCGGCTTCCGCCTGGGGCGCTGATTCAGCGGCGCTTGGGTCCCGTGGCCAGCGGGGCCCTGATGAAGACTTCGATCTCCGAGATGGAGCCCATGTTGCCGCCAGCTCACAGCCATTCATGACCCGGCGTCAACATGGCGAGCCGTCAGGTGGCGCGTGCCCACAGGTCACGGAGATCCGTCGGCAGCTCGCCCGCGATGTCGTCGCTCTCGCCCTCGGAGATCTGCGCCTGGATGGCGCTGAAGACTGCGCGGACGATGGGTTCTGCGTTCTCGGCTTCCACGCCCAGGTCCGTGGAGACCATCGCCAGCATCTCCGCCCGGCCGAACTTATGGGGCGGCGGCCCGGCTTCGTGGCGGTCGCACCGCACCAGGAGCTCGCGCAGCTTGTGGGGCAGCTGGGCCTCCATGTCGTTGTCCTCCTCGCCGAAGAGGCGCTGCTCCAGCACGCACAGCACGGAGAAGGCGGCTTGCTGGGCAGCCTGCTCGCTCTCGAACTGGCCCACGTCGCGCAGGTACTTGAGGAAAGCCTTGTAGGTCTGCGACGTGCGGGACTCGTGGCGCATGCGGCGGCGCTCGTCGAGCGGGATGTCCGTGCTGCGGTGCGTGGGGCCTCCTGCCTGCTGCCCGGTGCCGGGGATGTCTTGTGCTGCCATGTCTGATTCCTCGTTCCTCGGAGTGGGGTCCGACCCCAAAGCTGGAGCGCTCGCGGGTCCGGAGGAAGGCACGCGCCGCCCTGCGAGCCGCCCGCTTCCCGTGGACGGGGGCTGACGGAAAGCGCCTGCTCCCACTGTCCGTCATCGCCCTTGCACTGACGCGAGCGCGTCCGAATCTCTCCAGTGAGGTGTCGTCATGCGTGAAAGTCTTCGTCCCAGGGGAGAAGCCCTGCGCAGCGCAGCCCGCAGGATCGCGGTTCGGAGGACCGAGGAGCCGGACACGCCCTTGCTCCAGATCATCACGGAGGCCGCCCGCCACTACGACCTCTCGCCGAGCGAGGAGCAGATGCTCCTGTCGGACCTGCTGCCCGGGAGCGCGGAGGCGCCCCAGCCCTGACGCGGCACGGCGGATGTCTGCCATTGAATGGAGGTTCGTGAGTCGGGCGTGACCACGATGGGCGGCGAGCGATTCAGGCCTGACTCAGGAGGCAAAGCGAGTCTGGCGAGAATTTTCCTCGCAATCTGTTTCATGAATCTCAAAGGCTGGCTGTCTGGACAAGGCTCCCGGGAATCGCTTAACTGATTCTGGGGAAGCGATTCCCCTTCCTTGGGGGCTGTCCATGAAAAGCTTGACGGTGGTGGCTGCGTTCGCGGTGTCGGCGCTGGGCATGGGTTCCGCGCACGCGGCGACGCTGACGTTCACGGTGCAGAACAAGATCACGACCAGCGCGATCACCAACTCCTATTTCAACGGCTGTGCCGCGGTCATCCCGGCCCTGAGCTCGGTGGCGGCCAACTCGATTTCGGGGGTGCACCAGACGGACTGCGGCACCAACTCCGCCGTCGTCTTCGAATACACGAGCGGTAGCAAGACGTGTCGCTTCAACATGAGCAGCATCTGGACCCCGCCCAACCCGATCCTGGGGACTTCCGGCTACTGGACGCCCGCGGGCGGGGCCACGTCCAAGGGCAGCACCACCGCCACGTGCAAGACGACGCTGGTCGGGCTGGGCTCGAACGGCAACTACACCTGGTCCCTGTCGATGCAGTGACGCGCAGTCGCTGACCTGGGAGCCGTCCTGCCTGTGTGGTGGGGCGGCTCCTTGTGTTTGAGGAGGGGAGGGCTGGAAAGCGCGTGAGGCCCTGGAGTAGATGAACGCTCATGAATCTCCTTAGACTGTCGGTTGTTGGCGCGGGCGTGGCGTTCCTGGTGGCGGGCTGCGGGGGCCGCCGGAGCAACGGCAAGGTGGACTTCTCCCAGATGGGGCCGTCCATCAATTCCAAGCGCTATGCGAACCTGGAGAAGATCGCCGCCAGGGATCTCAAGTGCCAGGAAGAGCTGACGCCGCAGTACCTGGGTGAGAATCAATACCAGATGATCGGCTGCAACGCCGAAGGCGTCTATGAGCTGAAGTGCAAGGTGGGGCAGTGCTCCTGGATCCCGGACGTGAGGGCCCGTGCTGAGTTCGACATGGGCTGTTCACGGTTTGATCTCAAGGCGTCCAAGCTGGATCGCGTCACGACGGGAGTCGCGGGCTGCGGGAAGCGCGCGACGTACCGGCTGAGCACGGCGGGACGCGGGTACTCGTGGGTCCTGAACTCGCCCGTGGCCCAGGATGAGTTCCCTGCGCCTGCTGCTGCTCCTGCTCCGGAGCCCGCGCCAGCGCCCGTGGATGAAGTGCCGGTGCCGACCGAGCTTTGACGCGTATTGTCTGGACGATGGGGCGGAGGCAATTACCTGGCGACCGGGCTCTTCCCGATGGCGAAGGCGTTCATGCCGAACCGGCTGGTGGTATCCGTCCTTGTTCTTTCGCTGCTCGGCGCGTGCGCGAACCGACCTGGGCTGCGCCTTGACCTGGGGCAGGGGCGAACCATTGATTACGTGCCGCGCGCTTCCATGCCGCCGGTGGTAGTGGATGAGGACGCATTCGAAGCGGCGATCTCCTCTTGGGTCCTCGATCTCCCGCTTTCGCTTCGCACAGAGCGGCAACCCTGGTTGGTTCGTGCCGCCTATCCGGGCAGCACGCCTGATGCGAGATGGCGAAGCCTGATGCGCAAGAGCTTCGGAGGCATCTGTCGCGCAAGCCATGAGAGCGAGGATTGCCTCTCGCTCCTCGCCGACGTTTCAGGCTTGAGTGGGGCGGATAAACTGGGCGTCGCGTTAGGCCTTTCGGTCGGCCCACTGAAGTCGAGCATCGCCAAGGCAGTGGAAGACACCTTGGCGCCGCAGCTCTTCTACACGGTCATCGCGACAGGACTCGTTACCTGGGCGATGCTCGCGGCCAATCCAGAGCCTGTCTTCACCAAGGCAGCCGCGATCATTTCCGCAATCCTCCTGAGCTATCTGGGCGTGGAATCCTTCGTCGTCTCGCTTCCCGCGACGGCGGTTGCTGTGGTGGCCCGGAATGGAGCCAGCTCGAACAGCAATCCAGGCGGTCCCCGGTCCTGGAGGTCGTTCAGCGGCCTCAAACGAACCCTTGGCCCGGCGGAAGACGGAAAACAGTGGCACCACATCGTCGAGCAAACACCGGGCAACGTGAATCGATTCGGGCCGGAGGCTGTCCACAACACCGAGAACGTCATTCAGCTGGATCAAGGGCTGCATAAACGGCTGAGCGGGTTCTATTCATCGATTCAGCAAGAAATCACCGGCTCGCGGACCTTGACGGTGAGACAGTGGTTGAGCACGCAGTCTTTCGAGGCTCAGCGCGACTTCGGCCTGCAGGCCATTGAGAAGATCCCGAAGCGAATCTGGGGAGTCTGGAAGTGACGATGGAAAAGCTCGTGGAGGCGTTCGCCCAGCATGTGGCGGCCCAGAACGATGCGGTCCGGCAGGGCGAAGCGAAGACCGCGAACAAGCACGCCAAGAAGGTGAACGAGACTTTCGACAAACTGTGTGCGCACGGGAACGCGGGTCGGGATGCGCTCGCGGCCCTGTTCGTTCATCCGCGCATGGACGTCCGAGTCAAGGCGGCGGCATTCCTCCTCCGCCATCGAACGGATGAAGCCAAGGCCGTCCTCAACGAGGCTGCTCAAGGCCAGGACCTCGTTTCTTTCGCCGCCTCCGAGGCGCTGAAACGCTGGGCGGAAGGAACCTGGGCGCTGGATCCCGGGTAGGGACTGCTCAATCCCTCCAGGACGCCCGCTTGAAACATGTCTCACCTCTCGAGGCATTTCTCACACCCTGAGAAATGTATTATGGGCACAAATGTCGTGTTTCTTACGGTCTCGCCGGAAATAATTCGCGGGACCCATGAGACTCTACGGACAGCTAGAAACCTCGGACCCTGGCAGCCTGGACGCATGCACGGTGCTGCTGGGCCAGTCGCCCAACGCGCCCCTCTTCACCGCGGAGTTCACGAGCCCGCAGGGTGCGTTCCTCCTCCAGAAGCTCACCACCTCCGCGCTTCCCTTTCCCCTTTCGCTCTATGTCCTCCGCTCGGGGACTCCCGTCGTGGAGCACACCTTCGCCGACAAGGCCGCGCTGAACGCGGTGCTGGTCGCGGAGAGCAAGCCCGCCGCGGCGGACCGGCTGGTCATCCTCCAGCTGCCGGCGCTCGCTCCCGAATTGAAGGTGGCCTCGCGCACGTCGGTCACGACGATGGAGACCGCGACCGCTTCCCGGCTTGAGCAGAAGGCCCCTCTGCCGGCCGCTACGCCTGCCGCGACAGCGCCGAAAGTGGAGGTGGAGTTCATCTCCGTCCTGGGCGCGGTGGAGAGCTCCGCTGGCTCCGTCTCGGGGTACACCCTGGAGGTCTCCTGTCCGGACACCGTCACGGGAGACAGCGAAGTCACCCCCATCCACCAGGACTTCCTGCTCGGGCCCACGGGCGCCTTCCAGTTGACGCTCGCCATCACCGGCCGCATCTCCAGCAGCCCGCTCACCTTCGTGGTGCGCACCCCCAACGGCCTGCCGACCCGGCTCGTCTCTCCGACCCACCTCACCGTGAGCCAGGCCGCGAAGATGGCGGTGGTGAAGGTGCAGGTGGAGCCGTTCTCGCCCAACGTCCTCGTGCCGAGCTCCAGCACACCCATCACCCGGGTCCTCAAGGGGCGCCTGGTGGACCCCACGGGCAGGGCGCTGACGCGGCAGCAGATCATCTTCCAGGCACTGCGAGGAGACGGGACGAGCCCCCCGCTCAAGGTGTCCCTCGCCGCGGTCACCACGCACAGCAGCGGCAACTTCTCCGTGGTGGTCCCCAACGAGCCGTTCCTCGGGGCCCACGCGGTGGTCTCCTCCCGTCCCGACGAGGAGATCCCCATCACACTCAACGCGGATGGGACCTTCCCCGCGTTCACGCTGCTGGTCGTCGCGACAGGGAGCACGACCGAGGCCGCCAGCGGTGAAGACGACTGCGCCTGCACCGACCCGACCCCGCGCCTGCCGGGCACGGAGGAGCTCGTCGCCAACGAGTCCAGCTACTCGCAGGATATCGGAGGCTCCTGCGTCAACTTCACGGTCCCCAACCGGTCGCTGGAGGAGTTCAGCCACTACGCCATCGTCCGCACCACGGACCCGCGCGGCCAGCTCGTCCCCATCCGCGAAGCCCCCGCCTGGGAGTGGAATGGCGACACCTCCGACCCGGCCGGCTACGCCCGTCATCTCCACCGCACCTTGCGGCAGACGCTGGGGAGCAAGAACCCCCTGCGCTGGGACGACGACGCCTCCGACTATGAGCTGTATCAAGCCGTGTCGCTGGCGCACGGCCACGTGCTCCACTTCAAGCAGACCTTCAAGGCGGACGGCTACTCGATGGGGGACCTGCTCTACTCCCTGCCGCTGGCCCCCGGGCAGAAGAAGCAGCTCGTCATCTACGACTGGAACCGGGAGGACGGGGCCTCGCGCGATGAGGCCACGGTGGCCGAAGAGGCGCTGACCCACAACCTGTCGAGAGACCGCGACATCGACGAAATCCTCAGTGGGACCGTCCAGGAGTCCATGCGGGGTGGCAGCTCGGCCAAGACGCGCGGCTTCTCCTTCGGCCTGGGGGGCGCTGGCAGCGGCAGCAAGAACGGCGTGGCCGTGGGGCTGTCCACCGGCTTCAGCCTCTCCGGCGGCTCGGGGACGTCCTCCGCGTGGCAGGACAACACCCGCGACATGACGTCCAGCCTGCACAACCGGCTGCGGGACGCCACCATGCAGGCGACGTCCTCCGTGCGCAGCCAGCGCTCCACGGTCGTCACCAGCGCGAAGCAGGGTGAGTCGCTCTCCGTGCAGACCGAGGTGGTGGCCAACCACAACCACTGCCACGCGTTGACCATCCAGTACTTCGAGATCCTCCGGCACTTCGTCATCGAGCAGCAGGTGGTGGACGTCCAGGAGTGCCTCTTCGTCCCCTTGATGATGAGCCTCTTCACGGACGCGAAGATCCTCCGCTGGCGGGAGTGCCTGTCCGAGCACCTGCTCTACTCCCCGGAGACGACCCGGGGGCAGGAGCTGCGCCGGGGCTTCGACGCGCTCGATCGCATCGCGCGGAACTACCAGGGCACGGACTTCCCCCGCCGCGTGGAGCCCTCCGGCGCGGTGACCTTCCTGCCCTACAGCGAGGAGTCCATCGAGGAGTTCTCCGGTGAGCTCCAGCTCCGCCTGACGCTGAGCCGGCCGGCGGATCAAGCGGATGGGTCGATTGACGCGGGCGCCTGGGCCACCCTGAGCCATGTCTTCCTGGGGCTGGACATCCGGGGCATCAGCAACCTGTTCGTCAAGCTCTCCCTCGAGGAGCGCGAGCGCACCTTCCAGACGCAGCACGCCCCCGCGCTCGCCCGCAACTTCGTCGAGCAGCTTCGCTTCGAGGCCATCCTCGCGGACGGAACGACGGTGAAGGACCTGCGGCTGGACTGCACCCTGCTCACCGACTACGCCCCGGGCCGGCTGTTGACCGTCTCCGTGCGCTCCACGCGGACCACGGACATCAAGGCGCTCAAGGCAGGGGTGGCCCAGCAGCCCTTCACCGGCACCCCCGCGGACCTCAAGCGCAGCCAGATTGTCGGACTGCGGCTGAGCTCTCCCAGCCTGAGCCTGTCGGGCAGCTTCGCCGTCGTCGACCGGGGCACGCTGCGCTACCGCACGCCCCACTTCAGCGGGACGCTGGTGAACAACCAGGCCATCCGCAACGACATCGGCTTCGCGGATCAGATCTACCTGCCCACGCCCATGAAGCCCGAGGAGCAGCGCAACCCCTGGCAGGAGGACCAGCGGCTGGCCCAGCAGCTCCGGGATCATCTCAACCAGGAGAACCTGGAGTACTACCACCACGCCATCTGGTGCCACGGCATCACGCCGCACCGCCGGTACATGATGCTGGACCGCATCCACCTGGCGCAGGACGAGTTCAACTCCATCTACGCGCAACGCGGGGTGCTGGGCCGCTCCCTGGCCTCGCTGGTGGAGAACCGGCTGCTGGGGGTCGCGGGCAACTCGCTGGTGTTCCCGGTGGCTCGTGGTCTCAACCTGGACCCCACCTACGAGATGGGCACCCCGGACCAGAGCGGCAGTGGGGCCATGGCCCATGCCTCGCTGCTGGAGCACTACCAGACGGAGGCCGAGCGCGAAGGAGGGCAGGGCGCGGTCTTCCGCCTGAGCGTGCCCACGCCCGGAGTCTTCGCGGAGGCCGTGCGCGGCGCCTGCAACGCCTGCGAGCGCATCGATGACACGCGCTTCTGGCGATGGGAGCAGTCGCCCTCGGACGAGCCCACCGCCATCAACCCGGTGAGCACGGACAGCCGCTACCAGGCGCCGCAGAGCACCACGCCCACCGCGCTCCCGCAGCCCATCGTCAACATCCAGAACGCACCGGCCGCGCCGGATCCCTCGGGGGTGGGCTCGCTGCTGAACGCGCTCACCCAGGCGAGCCCGTTCGCCAACCTGACGGGCCTGGACCAGAACCAGCAGAACGCCCTGGCGGCGATGACCTCCAACCAGGAGACCGCGCGGGCCTTCGGAGAGATGGCCACGAAGCTCGCGCTGTCAGCGCAGAGCAGCCGCAACTCCGCCGTCCTGAACGAGCAGATCGACAAGGCCTTCCCGGTCGCCAGAGCCCCGGCGAAGAACCAGGAGTGGAAGGAGCGGCTGCTGAACGCGCAGCTCGGCGGCGACTCCCAGGCTTCGAGCTCGAGGGCGTCACCGCTGGATCAGGTGGACCTGCGTCAGACCATCGACGCGGTCCGTGCCTCGCCTGGCATGGAGGTGGACGTGGGGCCGTCCCAGGTCGCGGTTCGCAACCGCTCGGGCACCCGGAGCGCCAGCTCCGCGACCTCAACCCCGACGGTCTCGGACGAGCAGGTGCAGCCGCCGATGGAGTGGCCGTTCATCGAGGGCTACTCACAGATCACGGCGGCCTACCCGCGACTGACGCAGATCCTCGAAAGTTCGAGCGTCTTCCGTCAGTCCGTCATCGAGCCCTTCGCCAACCGAAGCGCCACCGACTACGTCCCGTTGATCATCGAGGTCACTCCGACCGCCACGAACGGCTTCGATGGCCAGTGCATCATCGAGGTGAGGGACCCTGCCGATACGACGACGCCGGGCGGCACCTGGATCTCGCTCCTCCAGCTCACCCGGGAACTCGCCGGGTTCGACATGGCCCGCGACGTGAGGATCCGCCTCCAGATCGCGATGCGGGGACAGGCCACCCGGCACCCGGGCGGCATCCTCCTGATCATCTCCCACGAGTGGGCGCTGCATGGGCTTGGCAACCGCGAGACGGTTCTCCGGGCCCGGAGCGAGGGCTGGACGCTCAAGGCGCTGCGCGACTTCTACATCACCGATGTGACCAGCCATCAGCACCACCGCCAGATTGGCGCGGGCACCAATGCAACCTACGAAGCGGTGAACGATGAGCTGGAGCAGTTGCTCGCCAACATGGACCCGCTGGTCACGGTGAAGGTCAAGCCGTCCTATGTTGACGAGGGGACCCGGCTGCTGCCGCTGCCCGCCCGTGCCGTCGCGCCCCAGGCCACTCGGATCCACGCATTGAACCGCCAGCACAACCTGTACACGGCCCACCAGATGTTCGCGTTCGAGCGCGACATGGAGAAGACCTACAAATACAACCCGGCACATCCCATGAACTACCTGGAGGAGGGCACGTCGGCTGACGCCTTCCCGTGGGATTACCTCGATCCCGACCAGGGTCGGAGGTAGGGGACGCCGGAGTCCGCGGCAGCGCGGACGGGCGGGTGCTCCGGACTCTTCGCATCAGGAGAGGGTCCGGCGTAGCCCGTCACCCAAGTGAAGCCACGGGGGCAAGTCCTGCGGGAAGCGTGCGACGTACCGGCTACTCAAGGTGGGCTACGGCTATTCGTGGACCCTGAATTCGCTCGTGCCCCAGGACGAGACGCCCGCGTCGGCACCCGCTCCCGTTCCGGCACCCGCAGACGAAGTGCCGGTTCCAACCGAGCATTAAACGAAATCGCTCACCGCTCCCGAACTCGACGTGCCGCAAATTCTTTTGCGCAGAGCGGCTTGGCGACGCCCCGTCAGGCAGCGTCAATACTTGGGTTTGAAATTGGCGCCAGTGATTTCTCGCGCCACTTACGCAGAAGCAAATCCCAAAGAAACCAAGTGTTGCCGTCTCGTCCCGAGATTGAAAATATACTCCCGATAAGGTCAGCGGAATCTGGAGCATGGGCGGAGCCCCTTAGATCTAGGGCCAACGTGACCTCTAGCCCGAAGCGGTGGTTGTCTTCGCAAAGGTCCAGAATCAGCCGTCGTTGCCGGACTGCCTCCTCTTTCCCTCCAGAAGGATGAAGAACAGACAGCGTGAGTGCCGCGCATCGAATTTGCACTTCTTCTGAGATGTCGTGATAGATATTTCTAAGGCAATCTATTTCGCCAATGTACTCCAAGACGATCTGTGTGCAGGCGAGCTCAAGATTGCTCATGCCGGCACCCAATCCCCCCGGCTGATAAGACATCACATTTCGCGTCATGCCGTATTGATATGCAACCATTGACGCAATTGGGACAAGGAATGGCGATTCACTGGGCAGCGAAAGGCGAAACGGCGTGACGCTTGGGTCTCTTATAAAGTAGTTTATAGGCGTGGGTGAGGACTTTCGTAACTGTGCGAGCAATGTCGATCTGATCTTGGCGCCCGCATTGTCGAACGTGTTAAAGATTCGCCCCCATATATGGGGATGACGGAGCAGAGTCGATGCATCCTTGGTCCAGGCTGATTCAAGGGCCGAGATGATGTCGGGATGATTGATTTTTTCGAGTGAGTCCCCAGGATCGACCCAGTGGTTGCGCCAAATACCTATTGCAACGGTCGGATGGCTTCTCAGCAATTGAAGGAAGTCGCTTGTTGCGTTGGTCTGCCATCCGCCGTTCGGATAGGTTTCGGAGTCCCAATGGTCTTTGAACGACAGTTTCTCTGGGGCAGCGCTCAAGAGATGTGAAAATTCCGACTCCTCAAGGCCACTAAGGACCTCTAACGCTGACGCGGGCGAGGCTGCAGAATCATTCGGAGCCGGAATCCTAGAGCGCAATTCCGACGGGAGAAACTCAAAATGAGTCCATGAGTCTCCCATTAGTCCGAGCAGGCTCTTGAGGTTGGATAGGGTTTGATCGACGGCAAAGCAAACTGCAGCCCCGAGAGTTGCCCAAACCCCAGTAAGTTCGACTCCGCTCATTGCTTCTTTGATTTTCTGAAGGATGTGGCTGGGGGTTGATATTTTGAGTGGATACAGCACTGCCCAGCCATAGGCATCTATTGATTGCGATTTTTCGCCAGTCCCATCGATGGCGCCTGGAAAGAGCCTAATCATAAGGCTGACGGCAACCATCCCCTTCTCTTCTGCAATCATTGCCAATGACGATATCCACCCATGGGCCTGGTCCTCGTCAATGTGATAGAGACTCTGGAAGAAACCGAGCCCTTCCTGTGCGGCGGAGGAAGATGACAGTAGGTCGAATATCAGCCTTGTTTGCCAATCATCTGGAGCAGGGCCGGCATTGGCAAGCAACACGGCGTCCGACTCGATAGCGCTCTGAAGAGTGCTGTATTGCGAGTGAGACCATTGTTCCAGCACCGAATCGAAACAGGAGTCACCTGGGTTCATGTGTACCCATAGCAGGATTGTCGCACCGGTGGATTCGGACGCTTTCGACCGAAGCACATGTTGGGCCATTGCGTCCACAACCCAGTTTCGAGACTCGGGACCCAGAGCGGTTGTCAGCGGAGTAAGGCACTCGCTGTCGCGTAGTGAGGCAAGTGGCGCAATTCGATCTCTAAATAGATTGCGGGTGCCCTTGTTTTGCTCAAGAACACCATCCTCAATAAGCTTGGAGACAATTATCGCACCAACAGCCATTCGCTGGCTAAGTGCGCGAAGATGACCGCCGTCGCCGCCCTCATCCAGTTCCTGCAGGACAGCGATTGCGATACTCAATTCGGTTCGCCGGCCCTGTGCAACAAATGCACTAAGTATAAAATGCATCACCTCGCGCCAATGGGCGTCTCCCGTTATTGCTTTCAGCCTTTGTCTCAGCTCGTCGTTATCGGCACTGCTGTAGATATACTCGGCCGCAAAGAACTCTTGGAGTTGGCGTATATCGAAACGAACCTTAGCCCCATCATCTGGCGTGCTGATAAGCACGAGCCTTTGCACTGTGGCCTGCATAAGGGTATCAACAACAAGATCGACATTCTGAGTTTTCCAGTCTTGAACAACCTGTCGAACGAGAATGTTGAACTCTTCTCGAGAGAGGCTGGCCTGAGCTCCTGTCGCTGTTTCTGCGCGTGCATGAAGATCGAAGCCGAGCTTATTGTGGACGGCTTTCAGTAGATCGGTGTCCTGCTGCAGCAAATTTGCGAGGTTTTTATCGGGAAGGCTTCTGCTCGCCTCTCTGGTTCTAATTACCTCGTAGAATTGCCTATACATCTCCCATTTTCGTTCAGGGGGTTTGCGCCCATCTCTGACGATGACCGCCATTATGTGCGACTGGAGGGGGGTGGTCATTAGTTCCATGACCGCCTTAGATTCAATGGCGTTTCTAAGTACAGCAAATGCTGATTCAGCTTCCGCCCGTGCCCGTCCGAGCTTGACGAGTGGTTCGGCACAATCCAACGCTTGTTTTTTGTCTAGCGGAGTCAAGTCGATGGGCGAAACTCTTGGGATGCCGTCGAACTGTCCTGAGTAACCTTGCGGGCGCGAAGTGCAGATGGATAGGAGATCGCTTTCGGTTTCCGTATCTCGAATAAACTTCTTAACTTCATTGGCAATCTCGGTTTTTAGGTCGCTGGGGACCTCGTCAAGTCCATCAAAAACAACGATCCAGCTCTTTATTTTCAGCATCCGCCTTATAGTTCCGACCAGAACATCCTGCTCTATGGATTTC
The DNA here is from genome assembly GCF_003611625.1 of Corallococcus sp. CA054B. Taxonomy (NCBI): domain Bacteria; kingdom Pseudomonadati; phylum Myxococcota; class Myxococcia; order Myxococcales; family Myxococcaceae; genus Corallococcus; species Corallococcus sp. CA054B. Next base: position 19,596 of record NZ_RAVY01000095.1, on the reverse strand, counting down.
GCAAGGCGGCTGCGAAGATATGTGAGTATACCGATTGACTCTGTTTCTTTTCTCTCTCCGTACCACTGGGCAAAACTTTTTAGCTCAATATAAATGGGGATTCGGGCGGATGTTGGCCATATGGCTGATTTTTCTGCTTCAATCTTAATTTCTGCTGCCAGCTTTCGCGTTTCGGCAGGACTTGTTGGGGGGGTGTGCGAGAGAATCAGAGCAGCGCGATGGATTTGACATAAGTACTGGCCAATTGTGGATTTGCCGTTCCCAGGGCCCCCGCGAATTAGCCATACCGGGGATCGACTTGGATGGCTTTTCCATCTCTCCCACTCATCGGTGGACTCGTAGTCGCTTTCTGGCCTATGGCTTTGTGATGCGGCTTCAGTGAGCACCTTGAGGGCCTTGCCTCTGTATTTGTGCGCCCTTGAGAAGAACGGTAAATCGACAAATAACTTGTGGACACCCGGCCGACTGTCTACGCTTGCTCCTGCCTGCTCAAGCTTTGTGTAGCGCTGTTCTTCGATTTCATCGACCACGAGTGCTCTAAGTATTTGATCGACAGTTGCTCGTTCGTCTTGTATGGCAGCAGAAAGCTCGCTTAAGATATTTCCTGGCGTCAGGAAATGGCCATAGCGGGCAGCAACTGCTGGGTGGTTTGATAAAAATTCAATGATTTTGCTGCCTCCCCAGATATCAAAGCGATTGGCAAGCCGTGGATTTGCCTCCTTTACAAGCTGGTGGGCCCTGTCAAATGAGCCAGTTTTCGAGGCTCCTGATGGATCTATATTTGTTGCGATAATCCAGACGTCTGGCCATGCCCTCTTGCTGCCTTTTTGTGAGAATGTTTTTATTTCTTCTCTAATTCGTTCGAGCAGCCAAGCGTGATGGTCTGTTGAGAGGTTTGGTGCGTGGAACTTTGCTTGAATATACCAGCTTCCTGACCATCTGGTTGTTGGGCTTGGATACGGGGCCTCACCCCTGAAATACCCATCTCTTCCTCCATCTGGCCCGGGGCCAAACCCAGTATGGCCAGCCCCCAGGACCTTCATCGCTATTGCGTTGATGAGGTGCTCAAATGTTGAGGAGGAAAGCTGGGTGAGGATGTGTGGTGTCATGTTTTTCGTTAGTCTTTCCAGAGGATTTTCCAGGGATGCTTTCGCAGATCCGTGACTAAGGTTCGCAGCTCATTATACAGCGATGGGTCCTTGAGCAGTGCGCCTCCGGTTCCCTCGCCCGAATTTAGCTGTCCCAGAATGCGGTCCGCCTTGGTGGCGATCTGTTCTAGCTGCCCCGCTGCCGCAGTGAAGCGTTGGAGGGCCAGCTTCACCTGCTGGCCGTCCTCGGGCGTCAGTGGGCCTGTCACCGCCGCCAGTCCGTCCAGGGTCGTGCCGGCGGACTTCGTCAGGCCGGGGAGGTCCTTTCGCATCAGGGCCGCCACTGCGGAGGCATCGTCCAGGAGCCGGGCTCCCTTGCCTCCGGGCTGCATGGACTCCTTGGCCAGCTGCGCGAGCTGACGCAGGTCCTTCGACGCCGCCGACAGCTCCGTGGCCAGGACCTTCACGTCGCCTTTGTTCTCCGTCAGGACCTCGTCCAACGTCCTCGCCAATCGCGACACGTTGGCGGCGAGGCCCGTCACAGCCTCCGGGTCCTTCTCCAGCATGTCCGACAGCAACGTCACGAACTTGGTCAGCTGTTCAGACAGCAGGTCCAGGCGCGGCGCATCCACGCCCCGGAGCGCCTCTTTCTCCGGCAGCGGCGCGTCCGCGTTGCCTGGGTTCAACTCCAGATAGGGCTCACCCAGCAGGCCCACCGTTCCTACGGTTACCCGGGCGTCCTTGCGCAGGGCGCCCCTCGCCGCGGGCTCCACGGACAGGTCCATGCGGACGGGGAGGGGGAGGCCCTTCGCGTCCCTTCGGTCCGCCAGGAGGTGGATGGTGTCCACCTTGCCCACCTGGACGCCTCCCAGCTTCACCGGGGCTCCCTGCACCACGTTGCCCGTGTGCGCGAAGTCCACTTCCAGCTTCGCGCCCCGGCCCAGCGTCAGCTCTCCCATCAACCAGAGCAACACCAGCACTCCCACCAGCGTCGCGAGCACCAGCGCTCCGACCTTCAACTCCAGCCGTTGCTCATCCATCCGTCGCGCCCTCCATGAATGGCGCTGTCAGCGTCCGCAGCTCCGGGGCAGGGGACTCCAGGAAGCCCTCCGGGCTCCCCAGGTACGCATTGCGTCCCTTCGCCACCACCAGCACCCGGTCCGCGATGCCTCTCAACTGCCGGTAGTCGTGCGACACCACCAGCGCCCCCAGGCCCTGCTCCTTCAACGACGCCAACACCGCCTCCACCTGCATCGCCGCCCTCCGGTCCAATCCCGTCGTTGGCTCGTCCAACAGCAGGTAGCGCGGCTTGAGCACCAGGGCCCTCGCGATGGCCGCCCGCTTCTTCGCCCCGGGCCCCAGCTCCGGCGGCAGCCGGTCCGCCCATTCCTTCAGGCCCACCTTCTCCAGCGCCGTCTCCACGGCTTCCTCCGGAGCGTTTGGATCCGCGAGGCGCACGTTCTCTCTCAGCGTCCTCCAGTCCAGCAATGCGGGCCCCTGCACCAGATACGGCGCCCTGCGGCGGAGCGTCACCAGAGTCCTCTCCGGCTGCGTGTCCACCCGCTCCCCGAACAGCGTGACCTTGCCGGCTTGCGGCTTCAACAGGCCTACCGCCAGGCGGCACAGCACGCTCTTGCCGGAGCCGCTCGCTCCCGCGATGAACGTCAGCTCTCGCGTGGAGACCTGCGCGCTCAGGCCGTCCAGGACGCGGCGGCCCTGCTCGAAGGCGATCGCCACGTCCTCGAAGATCAGCGTGTCCGGACCGGTGTCATTCACAGGCGCACGAACTGGAACGCAAGCGACACCGTCAGGTCAATCAACAGACATCCCAGACTGGCCGCCACGACGCCTTCCGTCGTGGCCTCGCCCACCGCCTCCGCGCCGCCCCGGGCGTTCAACCCCGCCACCGCCGCCGCGAGCGGGATGTACAGCCCGCAGGCCACGACCTTCAGCCCTCCCACCAGCACGTCCCACCCATCCACGTACCTCGCGTCCATGAACGCCCGGCCGTCGATGTTCAACGCCACGCTCGCCACCAGCACCGCCGACGCCGTCGCCGCCACCGTCCCCAGCACGCCCAGGAGCGGCACCCCGACCAACCCCGCCACCACCCGGGGCGCCACGAGGTCCGCGTAGGGATCCCCCGCGGACATCTCCAGCGCCTCCACCTGCTCGTTCACGCTCATCGTGGCCAGCTCCGCGGAGTGGCTCGCGCCCGCTCGCGACGCCGTCAGCAGCGCCGACACCGCGGGGCCCAGTTCGCGCACCAGCATCTCGAAGTAGGCCGGGCCCAGCACCGCCACGTTGCCGATCAGCTTCTTCGCCTGCGCGTTGGCGATCATCACCAGCACCGCGCCGAAGAAGGCCATGCCGGACATCACCAGCCACACGCTGCGCCCGCCCAGCTCGTGCACCTGCGCCAGGGTTTCACGCCAGGGGATGCCCTCCCGCGCGCTCGCTCGCACCGTGCGCGCCAGCATCACCCCCGGCGCTCCGAAGAAGGTCAGCACGCGCTTCATGCCAGCCACCTGGACAGCACCGTCGTCAGCAGGAAGTCCAGGAGGAAGATGGCCGCGCAGCCCAGCACCACCGCGCTCGCCGCGGCCTCTCCCACGGCGCGGGCGCCTCCCTTCGCCCGGAGCCCCACCGCCGTGGACACCAGCGAGATGGCCAGCCCGAACGCTCCCGTCTTCACCACGCCCCCCAGGATGTCGGAGGGGCTCAGCATCTGCGCGAACGTCCCGAAGAACACCCGCACCGGCAGGTCCAACGTGAGCCTGGCCGCCACCGCCTCGCAGAGGATGGACACCAGGAACGTGAACATGCTCAGCGCCAGCATGCTCAGCTCCATCGCCACCACGCGGGGCGCCACCAGCAGCGCGAACGGATCCAGGCCAATGCCTCGCAGGCCTTCAATCTGTCCGCCCACCTTCAGCGTGGCCAGCTCCGCCGCGTTCCTCGCGCCAATGCGCGCGGACATGATCAGCCCCAAGAGCAGCGGGCCGAACTCCCACAGCACGCCGTAGCCCGCGGCCCATCCCAGGAAGGCCCTTGCCCCGAAGCGCTGGATGTAGAGCGCCGCCTGCACCACCACGATGACGCCCGCCAGCGCCGCCGTCGCCAAGGCCAGGGGCAGTGAGCCGTAGCCGAACTGCACCAGCCCTCGCGCCAACTCGCGCCGCTCCAGCCTGCGCAGGCCCCAGGCCGTGCGGCCCGCGACCAGGGCCAGCGCTCCCACGCCGCCCACCGCCCGCATCGCCGAGCGTCCCAGCCACGCCAGGGCGGTGGTGCTCACGGGTGCTGGGACCGCGGAATCATGCGAGGGCCTCGTCCGGCGCGCTTTCGAGCTGCGGCGCCGGGGCCCCATCGTGCACCAGTCTGCCGCTTCGCAGGTACAACCAGCGGGGCAGGGGAAGATCCACCGGCGCTTCCGGCGCCGCGACCAGCAGCGTTCCCTGGCCCGCGACCTCCAGGAGCACCCGCGCCACCTGACGCGCCGTGCCGGGATCCAGGCCCGCGAACGGATCATCCGCCAGCAGCACCGCCGGCCTCGCCGCGATGGCCCTCGCGAGCCCCGCGCGCTTCTTCATGCCGCCGGACAGCCGCTCCGGCAGCGTGTCCGCCGCGTCCGCCAGCCCCACCGAGCGCAGCACCGCGTCCGTCCGCTCGCGGGCCTCGTCTTGCGGCACCCGGCGGCGGAGCAGCGGCTGCATCACGTTCTGCCGCACCGTCAGCGAGTCGAAGAGCGCGTCCGTCTGGAACACGAAGCCGAACGACGCCTGCTGCGCGCGCCGCTCTGGCGCCGAGAGCCCGGCGACGTCCTGACCGTCCCAGGTCACCCGTCCGGAGGAGGGGCGCAGGAGGCCCGCGAAGGCCTTCAGGAGCGTCGTCTTGCCCGACCCCGAACGCCCCAGCACCAGCGCCTGCGTGCCGGGCGGGACGTGGCAGTCCGTGGGCTCCAGCACGGTGCGGGTGCCGTAGCGGAGGGTCAGGGCTTCGGCGCGCAGGTCCATGGGGGCGGGAGATGGCTCCTCTTCAGGGCCGCCAGTAGATGACGGTTCCATGGTCGCCCACGACTCCGATGTTCGTGGGGGAGGTCGAATCCAGGGACCGGAGCGCGTTCGTGCCAGGGTGGGCGGAGAGCCAGGTGCTTCCATCGAAGAAGAAGACGCCTCCCTGCCCGGCGGCCACGTAGACCTTGCCCTGCGCCAGGCCCTGAACGTCCAGGGCGTTGAGCCGGGTTCCCAGGAAGCTGGCCTGGGGCAATTGGCTCCACGCCCCGCGATATCCCTGGAGCACCAGCCCATCATCTCCCGCCACGAATGCAAGGCGGCTGTTCACGACGTCCACTCCGCGCAGAGAGCCCTCGATGGGAGGGTTGAACGAATCCTCCTGCCAGGCGCTTCCATCTGAATTGGAGCGGAAGACCCGGATCGTCGACTGGTTTCCAACGGTGACAAAGCCCACGGCCATGAGCGTGTCAGGTGTCTCCAGGCCATCAATGGCTCGCAGGTTGGCCGGGACCTGGGTCACGACCGTGGGCGCATCCGGCCTGCGCCAACGCACGATGTTTCCGTTGCTCGCCACGGCGTAGAGGACGGGCTCGCTGCCTGGCTGTTCCAGCCCGACAATCCCATTGAGCATGCTGGTGTTTCCGGCCGCGACCACGGGCACGCAATCGGTGCCGATCGGGTCCGCTGGCGTGCGGGTGGTGAGCTCTCCATTCGCGCCCGCCAGGAACACCCGCCCGGTGCTGCTGGTCCACGCCGCCTTCCAATCCCCACCACACTTGAAGGACGTCAGGGTGGTGGAGGTGGCGTAGGCAAGCTTGTTCTTGCTCGCGAACCAGGCCCCCTGGGCCCCAGGCAGGGTGATGGCGTTCCAGGGGACATCCCCATCGACCTGCTGGTTCTCACGCCAGTTGAGCGTGGCGCAGGTGGCGCCCTCGTCCACGCCGCCCGCGCAGTTGTTGTCCAGCCGGTCGCAGACCTCCGGAAGCCCGTTCGCCACATGGACGGTGCTTTCGTCACAGTCGGTGGACACCGCGCTCGTGCCCGCGGGAACCGGTCCGCACGTCCGGCCCGCCTCCGCGCCCGCCTTTCCGTCGCCGTCCTCGTCCACGTAGTAAGCCGTGGGCGTGACGGTGCTGTTGCAGACGACGCCTCCATTGCCGCAGACGTTCGCGCCGGGGCACTGGGAGTCGTTGAAGCAGTCGCCGCCCACGTCGAACGACTCGTCCTTCACGTCATCGCAGTTGTCGTCCCGGCCATCACACCGGAACTCCGCCTGATCCGGATGGACGCTCGGGTCGCGGTCGTCGCAGTCCCCGGTCCGGGACGCGGTCAGCGCGGGCCCCTCGCAGGCCGTCACCCGTGGGGGCAACAGGCGGTTGCCGTAGTTGTCGCCGTCCAGGTCCTCGTACCAGGACGCGGGGCCCTTGCGGTCCGGATCGCGGTCGTCGCAGTCCGTGCCGTTGTCCTCTTTGCGCACGAAGCCGTCGCCGTCCGCGTCCATGGCGCCCAGCAGCAGGTCCACCGGCGTGATGCCGTCCTTCGCGAGGCTCGCGGTGGCCTCCGCGGTCGCCACCCGGGCGCCTTCGCAGGACTGCTCGTGCGCCAGGGCCAGGAGCTTCACGTCGTTGCTCCAGCCTGCCTGCCGGAACACCGCCACGGACAGCGTGCCCGGAGGCGCACCGGCGGACACGTTCACGTTCGTCGTGACCTGCCGGGAAACCTCTGCCTGATCCGTGACCGTCAGCGTCACGCACCCCGGCCGAAATCCTTCGTAATGAAGCTGGACCTTCAGAGCGGCGGACTTGAGCTCATCGCCCTTGGAGCACCCCGCGAGGACGCTCGCGAGTACAGCGACCAGGAATAAACGCATGGGACACGCATTCTGGGGCGCGCCCACGCCCGGAGTAGGGCGATGTCGCAACCCGTCGGCAATTCAACCCGAGAGTCTTCTTCCCGACCCTTAGTCCGCTGTGCGAGGCATCGTCCAGACACGCTCCGCTCATCCCCCCCGGGATGACGGCTTCCGTGTATAGGGGCCGCTGACCTTTCAACATTGGCCCGTTCCACCGCACGCCTTATGCCTACCGTCCGCCGTGCCCTCTTCGCCGCGCCCCTGGGTGCCTGCCTCTGCGCGCTGGCCCCGGACGCCTCCGCCCAGACGCCGCCTCCCACCTCCGGGGCGCCCGCCGCCGCCGAGGCTCCCGCCAGCGCCTTCCCCAAGCCGCCGAAGCCGGACGCCGGGGCCGCGCCGCTGACCCTGGAGCGCGCCGTGGAGCTGGCCTCGCAGAAGAACGAGGCCGTGCTCGCCGCGGGGCAGTCCGCAGAGGCCGCACAGGCCCGCGTCGCCCGCGCCCGCGCCTTCTTCCTGCCCACCATCACGGCCGCTGGCACCTACACGCGGCGCCTGCGTGAGTCCACGCGCGAGGTCGGCGGACAGACCGTCGTGCTCCAAAAGTTCAACGCGCTGGGCGCGGTCTTCTCCGGCCGGATGGCCCTCTTCGACGCGCGCGGCTTCCCGCTCTACAAGGCCGCGAAGCTGGAGAGCGAGGCCTCCAAGCTGGACGCCGTGGAGACGCGCCGCCAGGTGGCCTTCAGCGCCGCCAACGCCTTCCTCGTCACCCTGGCCAACCAGCAGGTGTACCAGGCCGCCGAGCAGCGCCTGGCCTACGCGAAGCAGAGCCTGGCGGACGCGCAGGCCCGCGCCAGCTCCGGGCTCGCCAGCACCAACGACGTCACGCGCGCGGAGCTGGAGCTGGCCACCGCCGAGTCCAACCTCGCCGCCGCCCTGGGCAGCGCGGAGACGAGCCGCCTGGAGCTGGGCTACCTGCTCGTGGAGCCGGTGCAGGGGGAGCTTTCGCCGCCGGAGCCGCTGCTCGCGGACGCCATCCAGCCCACGCCGCCCCTGGAGCTGCTCACGCAGGGGGCCACGGACCGGCGGCCGGACATCCTCTCCGCGCGCCTGCGCGTGCGCTCGCTGCGGGAGAGCGCGAAGGAGCCCCTGGCGCGCCTGCTGCCGTCGCTGGGCGCGAGCGCGCAGTACCGCCTCACCAACGAGGCGGGCCTCAACGGCAACGTCGGGGATGGCTTCCTCGCCCTGGACCTCACCTGGACGCTCTTCGACGGCGGCACCCGCTACGCCGAGCGTGACGAGCGCGTGGCCAACGCCAACGTCGCGGAGCTGAACACCCAGGCCGCGACGCGCCGCGTGCCGGTGGACATCGAGCAGGCGAGGGTGAACCTGGAGACGGCGCGGGCCGCGCTGGCGCAGAGCGAGCAGGCGGCGAAGGCGGCGCGGAAGAACGCCGCGGAAACAGGCATCCTCTACCGCCAGGGCCTGTCCACCGCGCTCACCGTGGCGGACGCGTCGCTCAGCCTCTTCGAGGCGGAGGTGGCGCTCGCCCAGAACCGCTATGGGCTGGGCGTGGCGCTGTTGGGCCTGCGGGCCGCTGTCGGACTGAATCCACTGGGGAAGGAACCGTGAAGGCAATGCAACGCACTGGAGTGCTGGCCCTGTCGCTGGCCGTGCTGGCCCTGGCCCCTGGATGCAAGAAGGAAGCGACCGCGCAAGGCGGCAAGGGCGCGGGCCGGGGTCCCACCCAGTTCCCCGTGGAGGTCGCGCCCGTGGAGGCGCGTGACGTGGAGTACGCGGTCAGCGCCGTGGGCGCCGTGGAGGCCTTCGAGAGCGTGCAGATCACCGCGCGCGTGCCGGGCGCCCTGGAAAAAGTGTCCTTCGCGGAAGGCCAGTCGGTGAAGAAGGGCGACACGCTCGCGGAGATCGAACCCGCGCGCTACGCCATCGCCGTGCGCGCCGCGGAGGCCGCGCTGCAGAAGGCCCAGGCCTCGCTGGTGGAGGCCAAGGCCGGGGCCCAGCGCCGCGCGGAGGTCAACGCGCAGAGCCCGGGCCTGCTGCCCGCCGAACAGTTGGAGACGTACCAGGCCCGCGCCGCCACCGCCCAGGCGGACGTGGCGGCCGCGAAGGCGGCGTTGGACCAGGCGCAGCTCAACCAGCGCGACGCCTACGTGCGCGCTCCCATGGACGGCATCCTCCAGACGCGCACGGTGCAGACGGGCCAGTACGTGCAGCCGGGCGTGGTGCTGGCCACGCTCTTGCGCCGGGAGCCGCTGCTCCTGCGCTTCAACGTGCCCGCGGCGGACGTGACGCGGATCACTCCGGGGATGCCCGCGCGCTTCACGGTGCGCTCGGACGGCGGCGCGTATGAGGCGAAGATCACCTACGTGTCCGCGAGCGCGGACGCGCAGAGCCGCATGGTGGCGGTGACCGCGGAGGTGACGGGCGAGGCCGCGCAGAAGCTGCGCCCGGGCGCCTTCGCCACGGTGAGCGTGCCGGTGGGGTCGCGCGGGGACAGCCCGGTGATTCCGCAGACGGCCATCCGCCCCAGCGAGCGCGGCTTCCTGGCGTTCGTGGTGACGGACAACAAGGCGCGCGAGCGCATCCTGGAGCTGGGCCTGCGCACGCCGGACGGGCGGGTGGAGGTGAAGGAAGGCCTCAAGCCCGGTGAGACGCTGGTGGTGCGCGGCGCGGAGGCCCTGCGCGACGGCGTGGCCGTGCGCGTGGAAGAGGCGCGCCCGAAGCCGAAGGTGGGCGGTGAGCAGCCCCCGGCCGAGGCCCGCGGCGACACCCACCCGAACGCGGGCGCGGAGGGCCGTCCATGAGCATCACCGACGTCTGCATCAAGAAGCCGGTGTTCGCCTGGATGATCATGGCGGCGACCATCATCTTCGGACTGGTGGCGGCCCAGCGCATCGGCATCAGCCAGTTCCCGGACGTCGACTTCCCCACCATCAACATCTCCGTGTCGTGGGAGGGCGCCAACCCGGAGGCGGTGGAGTCGGACGTCGTCGAGTTCATCGAAGAGGCCGTCACGCAGGTGGAGGGCGTCAAGAGCATCACGTCCTCCGCGCGCCAGGGCAGCGCCAACATCACGGTGGAGCTGGACCTGTCGCGCAACGTGGACCTGGCGCTGCAGGACGTGCAGACCAAGGTGAGCCAGGCCCAGCGCCGGCTGCCGCTGGACATCGATCCGCCCGTCGTCTCCAAGTCCAACCCGGAGGACCAGCCCATCATGTGGCTGGGCGTGGCCGGGCCCTTCTCCCAGCAGGTGGTGAGCGACTTCGCCCGCTACCGCGTGAAGGAGCGCCTGCAGACGGTGCCCGGCGTGGGCGAGGTCATCCTGGGCGGCCTCTTGGAGCGCAACGTGCGCATCTGGGTGGACGCGCAGAAGCTGGACGCGCACGCGCTCACCGTGACGGACGTCATCGCCGCGCTCCAGCGCGAGCACGTGGAGCTGCCCGCCGGCCGCATCGAGACGCAAGGCCGCGAGGTCAACGTGCGCTTCATGGGCGAGGCGCTGGACCTGGAGACCCTGGCGAACGTGGCGGTGCGCGAGGAGAACGGGCGCACGGTGTACCTGCACGACGTGGCCATCGTGGAGGACGGCTTCGAGGACGAGCGGCGCCTGGCGCGCGTGAACGGCGAGCCCGCCCAGGCCATGGGCATCAAGAAGCAGCGCGGCGCGAACGCGGTGGCGGTGGCCCAGGCGGTGCGCGAGCAACTGGCGCAGCTCCAGAAGGAGCTGCCGGAGGGCATGAGCGCGAGCATCAACTTCGACTCGACGCAGTTCATCGAGGAGAGCGTGCACGAGATCGAGTTCGAGCTGCTGCTCGCGTGCATCCTCACAGCGTTCGTGTGCTGGGTGTTCCTGGGGTCGCTCTCCAGCACGCTCAACGTGGTGCTCGCCATTCCCATGTCGCTGTTGGGGACGGTGGCGGTCATCTACTTCCTGGGCTTCACGCTCAACACCTTCACGCTGCTGGGATTGGCGTTGGCGGTGGGCATCGTGGTGGATGACGCCATCATGGTGCTGGAGAACATCTTCCGGCACGCGGAGGAGGGGAAGGACCGGGTGAGCGCCGCGCGTGAAGGCACGGCGGAGATCACCTTCGCGGCCCTGGCGGCGACGCTGGCGGTGGTGGCCATCTTCCTGCCGGTCGTCTTCATGAAGGGCATCATCGGCCGGTTCTTCCTCCAGTTCGGCGTCACGCTGTGCGTGGCGGTGCTCCTGTCCTACGTGGAGGCCATCACCCTGGCGCCCGCGCGCTGCGCGCAGCTGCTCAAGACGTCTCGCGAGCACCGCAGCCGCGTTGGCGTGGTGGTGGACAAGGCCTTCTCCAAGCTGGAGGCGCTGTACGCGCGGGTGCTGGGCTGGGGGCTGGTGCGGCCCTGGCGCGTGCTGCTGGCCGCGGCGGCCATGCTCATCCTGAGCGCGTTCGCGTTCAAGGCGCTGCCGGGCGAGTTCGTTCCGTCGCAGGACCAGGGCCGCATGTCCGTGCGCCTGCAGACGGCGGTGGGCAGCAGCCTGGCGGAGACCAACCGCCTCTTCAAGCGCGCGGAGGAGTTCGTCGCCAGCCGTCCGGAGGTGACGCGCGTGTTCGTGGTGGTGGGCGGCGGCGGCAGCGGGTCCGCCGTGAACGCCGGCAACATGAACCTGACGCTGGTGCCGACGGATCAGCGCATGTCGCAGGCGGAGTTCGCGCAGGTGCTGCGCAAGGAGCTGAACAGCTACCCGGGCCTGCGCGCGGTGGTGCAGGACCTGTCCCAGGCGGGCTTCACCGCGCAGCGGGGCTTCCCGGTGGAGTTCAGCGTGCGCGGGTCGGACTGGGACAAGCTGGTGGAGGCGAGCCAGTCCTTGCGCGAGGAGCTCCAGGCGTCCGGCAAGGTGGTGGACCTGGACACGGACTACCAGCTGGGCCAGCCGGAGCTGCGCATCACCCCGGACCGCGCCCGCGCGGCGGACCTGGGCGTGCCCATCCAGGCGGTGGCGTCCACGGTGAACGCGCTGGTGGGTGGCGTGCGTGTGGGCAAGTACAGCAGCGGCGGGCGGCGCATCGACGTGCGCATGCGGCTGCTCGCGAGCCAGCGCTCGCGGCCGGAGGACCTGTCGCTCTTGAAGGTCCGCACGGCGAACAACATGCTGGTGCCGCTGTCGTCGCTGGTGACGCAGGAAGAGCTGCCCGCGCTCCAGGCCATCACCCGCCGCGACCGTGAGCGCGCCATCAGCATCTACGCCAACGTGGCGCCGGGGTCCAACCAGGAGGAGGCGCTGGCCACGGTGGAGTCCCTGGGCAAGAACCTGCCCGGCGGCATCCGCGTGGTGGCGGGCGGCGCGAGCGTGGCCTTCCGCGACTCGATGAGCAGCCTCATCTTCGCGCTCTTCCTGGGCATCGCCGTCGCGTACATGGTGCTGGGCGCGCAGTTCAATTCGTTCCTGCACCCGGTGACGGTGCTCACCATCCTGCCGCTGTCGGTGGCGGGCGCGTCGTTCGCGCTGCTCGTCACGGGGCACACGCTGAACATCTTCAGCATGATCGGCCTGCTGCTCTTGATGGGCATCGTGAAGAAGAACTCCATCATCCTGGTGGACTACGCGCTCCAGCAGCGCGAGCAGGGCGCGGACGCGATGCAGGCCATGCTGCGCGCGGGACCGGTGCGCCTGCGGCCCATCCTGATGACGTCCATGGCGACGATGATGGCCGCGGTGCCGGCGGCGCTGGCGCTGGGCGCGGGCAGCGAGACGCGCGCTCCCATGTCCGTCGCGGTGCTGGGCGGCCTCTCCGTGTCCACCGTCTTGAGCCTGCTCGTGGTGCCCGCGTTCTACGTCGTCGCGGACCGCATCAAGACGCGGCTGGGCAACCGGTTCAGCAAGGGGAAGGGCGGGGACGACTCACCCTCCGTCCACGACGAGCCCCGGCCGGTGCCGCACGGGTAGGGCGCTGGTCAGGTTCCTGGAGACATCGCGTCCTTCCGCGCCACTCGGGAGGACGCCATGGGCGACCCACGCAATCCAAAGCGGGCGGAGGAGGCCTGGAACGCGGAACGCCTTCGCATTTCGGAGGTGGAGCTGCGGGCCCTGGCGCCGCTCGTCACCTTCTCCGGCGGCTGGGCCTGGCACTTCATGGCCCCGCCGCACGAAGAGCTGAAGATCGATCACGACCACAAGGACGTGGACCTCTTCGTCGCGCCGGAGCGCTTCGCGGAGCTGATTCCGCTGCTGACCGCCCGGGGCTTCGCGCGCATCTGGACGCGCTTCGACGCGACGTCCACGAACTTCTACCGGTACGCGAAGTACCTGGAGGGTGCGAAGGTCATCCTGGACGTGTTCGTCCGCGACGTTCCGTCCGTCCAGGTGGGCGACATGCGCGTGGTGGAGCCCGCCACGCTGCTGACGTTCTACGGCGACATCCACAGCACGGATGACTGCGTGTCCGTGCTCGCGGCCCGCAAGCTGCTGGCGCGGGGCATCAGTCCCGTTGGACGGAAGGAGCTGGTCACCCGGCCCCGCTGAGGAGCTGCCTTCAGCGGTGGCCCGCCCGCCCGCGCGCCCCTGGCGCTGGTGGACGATGCAGGCCCCCTGGCACGTGCGCAGCGTCTTCGGGACCACGGCCCCGCCTGGGGCCCTGAACCTTCGGAGACGCTGCCATGGCCACGCCTGTTCCTCCCGACACCCACGCCGTGCCCGTCAAGGAGCGCGACGAGTCGCTCGAGCTCCAGCCGTTCCTGGACGAAATCCAGGGGGACGCCGTCATGCACAGCCAGGGCCTGGAGGCCCGGGAGGCCGCGAGCGCGGTGTTCTGCTCGCTCGCCCGGCGGCTGTCGGATGGCGAGGACGTGAAGCTCTTCCGCGCGCTGCCCGGCGGCATCGGCGCCATCCTGGGGGCCTGCGCGGTGCACCGGGGACCTTCACGCGCCAAGCGCATTGGCCGCGATGAGTTCATCACCGACGTGGCGGATCACCTGAACATCAAGCCCGACCAGGCCTTCCGCGTCGTCACCGCGGTGTTCACCGCCGTGCGCGACCGCATCCCCGAGGAGGAGGTCGCCGCCGTGGCGTCGCAGCTGCCCGCGGACCTGGGCGACCTGTTCCGCAGACCTGTCTGACTGTCGGACAGGTTTCAGGAACTCAACCGGGCATCACTCCTCCGCAGAGGTTAACTTCCAGCGCCCGCCGTGCTGACATGATGCGCGATGCCAGCCTCGCAATCCTTCTCGCGCACCGCGTGCGCGGTCGCGCTCCTCGCCGGGTGCGGCTCTGCCACCGTCGGCGGGGGAGGCAGCCCGGCACGGGCGAAGTGGGTCAGCCCCATCGTCAGCACTCCGGACGGTGGGCAGCTCCGCACGACCATCTACTACGGGCCCTGGCAGTGCAGCGCCGAGTTCCTCTCCCGCTGCCAGTCGAAGTGCGCGGCGCAGGGCTACGCACTCATGGGCTGCATGTGGCTGGCCGATATCAAGGGCGACTGGCAGGGGCGATACCTCTTCATGCCCGCGGAGGCCGGTGGCCGCCTCGCCATCACCCACTGCTGTTGCGACTATCCGGCAGCGTCCAATCTCAAGCAGTTGCGCACGCAGTGGAACAAGGCGCGTCCCGGCTTCCGTGAGGACTGGGCCCAGGAGTTCGGCGCGTGGCCAGCAGGCAAGGACCCCTGGCCCGGCCACCACATCTTCGACCTCGCGCACGGAGGCCCGGCCACGGCACCCGGCAACATCCTCCCCACGCCTCCAGACGTGCACGACCTTTTCAGCAAGGAGTACCCCGCCTGTTACGCGCCTGGCGGCAAGTGGCTCACCCCGGGCCCCGCGCGGCCCTACGTGGATTGAGGACGGCACCATGACGACGCTCATGCGGCGCCTGCTCGCTGAAGTCTCCGCTCGCCACTTCCCCAACCCTCCGGCCACCCATGCCCAGGTCGAGGCCTTCGAGGCGCGCGTAGGCTGGCAACTGGACGATGACCTGCGCGCCTTCTATCTGCACTGCGACGGCGCCACGCTGTTTGCTCCACGTGAGAAGGCGCCCAACTACCGCATTCTCCCGCTCGACGAAATTGAGCGCGCGCGCGTCAAGATGAGGCACGAGGACACGGACACTTATGGTCCCGCCTCCTGGTACACCCTGCTGTACCTCCAGGACGGGGACTACATCCTCGCGGACGTCGCGCGGCAGGTGGACGGGCGATACCCTCTCCTCGACGCCTTCCACGAGACGTTCCCGGATCCGGCGGAGACCCGGCAGATTGCCGCGTCGTTCAGCGAGTTCCTGGAGAGGGCGCTGGCCAGCGGCAATGACTTCTTCTGGCTGGACGCGGACGGATAGCCAGTGCCGCACGAATTCAGGAGCGCAGCCGCGAGCCGAGCAGCTTCCAGTACGTCACGGGGAAGAGGCGGGCGAGCATCGCCAGCGCCACGGCGTCCTTGCCCACGAGGATGCGCGGCTCGCGCGCTTCGACGCCTCGGACGATGATGTCGCCCGCGGCCTCCGCCGGGAGCCGCAACATCTTCTGGAACGACTTGCGGCGGCGGGTGACCTCCTCGGCCGTCGCCCCGGTGGGGGCCCGGGCGCTCGCGGCGATGGCCGTCGCGACGCCGCCCGGGTGCACCACGGTGACGCCCACGGTGGTGCCCTCCAGCTCGTGGCGCAGCCCCTCCGAGAAGCCGCGGACGGCGAACTTGCTCGCCGCGTAGGCCACCTGTCCCGGCGGCGCCACCAGGCCGAAGACGCTGGAGAGGTTCACCAGCCGCGCGTCGTCGCTCTGGCGCAGCAGGGGCAGGAAGGCGCGGCTCAGGCGCACCACGCCCCAGAAGTTGATGCCGAACAGCCACTCGAAGTCGTCGTTGCTCACCTGCTCGAACGAACCTCCGAGCGCGACGCCCGCGTTGTTGAAGAGCAGGTCGACCCCGGGGTGCTCCGCCGTCACCTTCGCCGGGAAGGCCTCCACGGCCTCCTTGTCGGACACGTCCAGCCGGTGGCGGCTGATGCGCAGCTCCGGCGCCTTCGCGAGGTCCGCTGTCTCCGCGAGCCCGGCCTCGTTCACGTCCGCGAGCGCGAGGTGACAGCCCTTGCGTGCCAGGCAGACCGCGATGGCGCGGCCGATGCCGCTCGCCGCGCCCGTGACGACCGCCGTCCTGCCTTGAAGCCGCATGCGCTCAGCCACGGGCCACCTCCGTGTTGGGACGGGTGCCCACGTCTGGAAGCAGCGCCTGTCCCGAGGCGGCGCTCCCGGACCGCTTGAACTCCATGGCTTCGTCGTCCACGCGGCCGTAGCGCATCATCACCAGGTCGCGGACGTAGTTCTGGTACAGGCGCCACGGGGCGCGCGTGCCCTGGCGGGGCAGGGAGTCCAGCGCGCGCTGCACGTAGCCGGAGCGGAAGTCGAGCACGGGCTCCGGCGTCATGGCCGGGCCCGTCACGCGGGGCACGGATTGCGTGTAGCCGTGCCGCTTCATGTGGTTGAGCAGGCGGCAGGTGTACTCGGCCACCAGGTCGCACTTCAGGGTCCACGACGCGTTGGTGTACCCGAAGGCCGCGACGAGGTTGGGCACGTCGCTGAACATCATCCCCTTGTACGCGAGCGTCCTCGCCAGCTGGACGGGCTCGCCGTCCACGGACAGCGACACGCCGCTGAGGATCTTCACGTTCAGCCCCGTGGCGGTGACGATGATGTCCGCGTCCACGTGCGCGCCCGAGCGCAACTGGAGGCCCGTCTCGGTGAAGGACTCGATGTGGTCCGTCACCATGGAGGCGCGCCCCTCGCGGATGGCTCGGAAGAGGTCTCCGTCGGGAGCGACGCACAGCCGCTCGTCCCACGGGTTGTAGCGAGGCGCGAAGTGCGTATCGACGTCGTATGTCTTGCCGAGCGCCTTCCGTACACCCAAGCGCAGGAGCCACTTGAACAGGCCCGGCCGGCTGCGCGCGAAACCGTAGAGGAGCATGCCGCGCAGGACGTTCTTCCAGCGCGCGACCGCGTAGGCCGCGCGCCGGGGGAGGACGTACCTCAACGCCCGGGCGACGCCGTCCTCGGCCGGTTGATCCGCGATGTACGTGGGCGAGCGCTGCAACATCGTGACGTGCGCGGCGCGGTCGGCCATGGCGGGGACCAGCGTCACCGCCGTCGCTCCGCTGCCGATGACGACCACTCGCTTGCCGCCGTAGTCCAGGTCCTCGGGCCAGTGCTGCGGATGCACGACGCGGCCCTGGAAGCGCTCGGTGCCGGGCCACGTGGGCGTGTAGCCGCTCGCGTAGTCGTAGTAGCCGGTGCAGGCGTAGAGGAAGCCGCACGTCATGCGGAGGGGCGCGCGTTCGGGGCCCACCTCCACGTCCACGGTCCAGCGCGCGTGCTCGGAGGACCACTCGGCGCGCGTGACGCGGTGGTGGTAGCGGATCCGCTGGTCGATGCCGTACTCCGCCGCGGTCTCCTCGATGTACGCCTTGATGGAGGGCCCATCCGCGATGGCCTTTCCCCCCAGCCACGGCCGGAACCGGTAGCCCAGCGTGTACATGTCCGAGTCCGAGCGGACGCCCGGGTAGCGGAACAAATCCCACGTGCCGCCCATGGCCCCGCGCCCCTCCAGGATGGCGTAGCTCAGGGTGGGGCAGCGCTCCTGCAAATGGTACGCGGCGCCGATGCCCGACAGGCCCGCGCCGATGATCAACACATCGACGTGCGAGGACGGCTCGGCGGAGGACAGGGGCATCACGGGACTCCTCGTGGTACAGGAAGGTACCCAGCCTATGCGTCTGTTGAGCAGAGGTAGCAGTGTCATCTGGTACGGTCAAGTACCACCCCGAGGAGCCGCGTGACGTCCCCCTCCGAGCAAGCAGGTGAGTCCCCCCGGGAGCGGCTCGTCGCGGGCCTGGCGAAGGCCATCGTGGAGCTGGGCTACGCCCGGCTGACCATCGCGGACATCGTGCGGCACGCGCACGTGTCGAAGCGCACGTTCTACGAGCACTTCGAGGACAAGGACGCGTGTCTGCTGGCGCTCTACGCGGCGCAGAGCGCGCGGCTCCTGTCGGAGATTCAAGCGGCCATCCAGCACGCGCCTCCTGGGGAGATGCGGGCCAGCATTGGCGCGGCCGTGTACCTCTCCAGCCTCCAGAGCCGGCCAGGGCTCGTGCGGACGCTCCTCGTGGAGATATTGCATGTCGGTCCGAAGGGTTTCGAGCTGCGCCGCCAGGTGATGCGCAGCTTCGCGGAGCTGATGCGGCGGGAGTTCGACGCGGCGGGCACCGGGGCCACGCTGTCGCCCGCCATCGCCATGGCGCTCGTGGGCGGCATCAACGAGCTCATCCTGGAGGCCGTGGAGGAGGATCGCGTCGACCGGCTCTCGGAGCTGGCCGGCCCCGTGGCGGCGTTCGTGCGGGGCCTGCTGGAGGCACGGCCTCCCGCGAAGTGAACGGCGCTCAGTCCATGTGCTCCATGACATGGGCCGGGCTCCTGGAAGGGAAGGGCAGTGTGTCACCCATACGAGCCTTCCGCACCGGCCGCGGGGCGCGGCCTTGCCCGGTCTGGAGTCACATGTTAGCCGATAGGTTCTCTTGCGAAGCCGCTCTGGGGCCCATGGCACGCTCGACTCCGCATCGCATCACCTGCGCCGATGGCTTCGAGCTGCACGCCACGCTGCACAGCCCGGAGGGCCCTGTCCGGGGCGTGGTGCTGATGCATCCCGCCACGGCCATGCCCGCGAGTATGTACTTCGCGTTCGCCGCGCGGCTGACGGACGACGGATTCGCGGCGGTGACCTACAACTACCGGGGCGTGAACCCTTCCGGCGTGGCGAAGCGGACGCGTGCCGGGTTCCTCACCTGGGCCGACCTGGACGTGGACGCGGTGACCCGGTGGGCGGCGGAGCGAAACCCGGGGCTGCCGCTGCTGGCCGTGGGACACGGCTTCGGCGGTCAGGCCGTCGGGCTGAGCGCGAGCAGCCAGCGCCTCACCGCAGTGGCGATGGTGGTGCCCCACGCCGGGAGCCTGCGGTTCGTCCGCTCCAGGAAGGAGCGCGTGCTGGTCGCGATGTTCCTGAAGGTCATCGGGCCGCTCTGCGCGCGGATCCTCGGCTACATGCCCTACCGGAGGCTCGGCATGGGCGAAGACGTGCCCGCCCAGGTGATGCTCGACTGGAGCCGCTGGACGTCGCTGCCCCGCTTCTTCTTCGACGACCCCGGCGTGGAAGCCGCGGCCCGCTTCCGCCGGCCCTGCATTCCGGTGCTGGCCATCGGCCTGGACGACGACCCCTGGGCGCCTCCCGAATCCATCGACCTCCTCTGCGAGCACCTCACCGGCTGCGCCGTGGAGCGCCGGCAGTTCTCCCCGGAGGACAGCGCCGGCCAGGGCATCGCCCACTTCGGCTTCTTCCTTGAGCGCCATGCCGCCACGCTCTGGCCCCCGGTGATGGAGTGGCTGCGCCGCCACGCCCCGGAGCGCGGCTGATGGCCTTCAGCGCGCGGATGGCGCCGCGTCCGAAGAATCCGTCGCCACCGGTCCGTGTCAGGCACGGACCGGCGGTGCTTCGCGACCGCTAGTACGCCGACACAGGGATTCTGAATGGTTCAGGCGGCGGCCTTGTGCACTGCCGCCTGCGCCGTCAGCGGATAGGACTTGCCCAGCTTCTGGCGGGCGGAGTCGACGCCGAAGCGCCAGTGGAT
>NZ_RAVY01000094.1:0-35933 GCF_003611625.1 Corallococcus sp. CA054B | reverse complement strand
CGCTGGGTTGGGACGCGGCTTCGCGGTGGGAAGCGCAAGGGGCGGGGGAGGTGGCCCGCGTGCTGCTGCTGAATGCGCTGTTGCCCGAGCCCACGCCCGCGGGCCGGGGAGCGCTGGTGGGCGCGGCTGGACGCGTGCTGTCGTCCGTGGAGACCGCCCGGCTCGTGTTCGCGCGGGATGCCAGCGCGGCGCAGGTGGTGCGGGCGCGGCTGGCGTAGCGGGGGCTCGCGCTTGCCGCGCGTCTGCGTTACAGCGGGCGTGGGAGGCGGACGCTGGTGGCTGAGACGCGGGTGCCGTTGACGGTGATCGCAGGACCCACGGCGTCCGGGAAGACGGCGTTGGCCATCGCCTGGGCTCGCGACGCGGGCGGGGAGATCGTCAGCGCGGACTCGCAGCAGGTGTACCGCGCCTTCGACATCGGCACCGCGAAGCCCTCCGCCGAGGAGCTGGCCGCCGTGCCGCACCACCTGGTCTCCTGCGTGGAGCCGCTCGAGCCCTTCTCCGCCGCCGAGTACCAGCGCCGCGCGGACGCGGCCATCGCGGACATTGCCTCGCGAGACAGGCCGGTGTTCGTCGTCGGAGGCACCGGCCTGTACCTGCGCATCCTGCTGCACGGCGTGGTGGACGCGCCCGGCGCCCTGCCTTCGCTGCGCGCGGAGCTGGAGGCGCTCGCGGCGGAGAAGGGGAGGGAGGCCGTGCATCGCCGGTTGGCCGAGGTGGATCCGGAGACCGCGGCGAAGCTGCCTCCCCAGGACCTGGTGCGCGTTGTCCGCGCCCTGGAGATCCACGCGCAGACGGGCGTGCCCGCGTCCGAGTTCCGCCGCGCCCATGCCTTCGCGCCGGACCGCTATCCCTTCCAGCTCTACGTGTTGGATCCGCCGCGCGAGTCCCTCTACGCCGCCATCAACGCGCGCACGGAGGCGCTCTTCTCGCGGGGACTCGTGGAGGAGACACGGACCCTGCTGGAGCAGGGCTACGCGGACGCAGCCCCCATGCGCAGCGTCGGCTACGTGCAGGCCCGCGCCGTGGTGGAGGGGCGGATGACCCGCGAAGAGGCCATCGCCGACACCGCGCAGGAAACCCGGCGGTACGCCAAGCGGCAACTCACCTGGTTCCGCAAGGAGCCCGGCGCGGTGTTCCTGTCACCGCCGTACACCCGGCCTGCCCTTCAGGCGCGGTAGGCCGCCCTGGCCCCTGCCTGGTGTTCCGCCTCATTTCGTCCCGTGGCGCCGATTGTTCGCGCCCGGTCGCGCTCCCATCTTCCACCAGGAAGCGCTACCCCCACCACGTCCACTCCCGGACCGACAGGCGGCCGAGGGCCCGGGGCGGGCAGCCATCACCGTGGAGATTGCCATGCGAACGAACGTCGAACGCGCGCCGGAGACCCGGCCGGATCGTCCCTCCCGGGGAGCCTCCGCCATGTGGGGCGGCCCCTTCCTCCTGGGCCTGCTGACGGCGATCGCGGGGGTCGTGCTGCTGGGCGCCACGTTCTTCACCAGCATGGTCACCGTCTTCTTCGTGGGGATGATGCTGGTGATTGGCGGTGTCCTGGAGATCGTCGCGGCCATCCGCTCACGCAGCGAAAGCCGGAGCGCCTTCTGGTCCTTCATGCTGGGAGGCGTCCTCACCACCGTGGTCGGCATCCTCACCGTCATGTACCCGGCGGCGGGGCTGGCCTCCCTCACGCTGCTGATCGCCGGCTACTTCTTCGCCAGCGGCCTCTTCCACGTCATCACGTCGGTCATGGACCGCTACTTCCAGTGGGGATGGGACCTGGCCTACGGCCTCATCTCCCTGGTCCTGGGCATCAGCGTGATGGCCAGATGGCCCTCGTCCTCCGTGTGGCTCGTGGGCACGCTGGTGGGGCTCGCCGTCTTCTTCCGCGGCATCTCGATGATGTCCGGCTCACTCATCCTGCGACGGGGACTGCATCGCGTGGAGGCTTGAGCGAGCGCCAATTTACTGCGAGTGAATCAAGGATATCGGTGGGTGAAGTTCAGCCTGGATGGCCGATGCGGTAGATGATGCCGTTCGCGTCGTCGGTGACGAGCAGCGAGCCATCGGCGGCCATGACCGTATCGGCCAGGCGGGCGAACTGGGTGGTGCCGTCCGTGCTGAGCCAGCCCGTCGCGAAGTCCTCGAACGCGGTGGGCGTGCCCTGCGCGTCGAAGCGCACGCGGACGACCTTGTAGCCGGTGGGCGGGTTGCGGTTCCACGAGCCACGCATCGCCACGAAGGCGTTGCGGCGGAACTCCTCGGGGAAGAGGGTGCCCGTGTAGAAGGTCAGGCTCATGGGCGCCGAGTGCGCCTGGTACTCCAGCGCCGGAGGCTGCGTCTTCGCGCAGTACTCCGGCCTCGACTGGCCGTCCGGCGGCTCCTGGCTGAGGAACGCGTCCGGCTCCTGCTTGCCCAGGCAGTACGGCCAGCCGTAATCCGCGCCCTCCTGGATGCGGTTGAGCTCCTCCGGCGGGTAGTCATCCCCGCGCGAGTCCGAGCCGTGGTCCATGCCCCACAGCTGCCCGGACACGGGGTGCCACGCGAACCCGATGGTGTTGCGCAGCCCCTTCGCGAACACGGCGCGGCCCGTGCCGTCCGGCTCGAAGCGCAGCAGCGTGGCGTTCTCCGGGTTGGCGTCCGCGCACGCGTTGCACGTGCTGCCCACGGACACGTACAGCTTGCCGTCCGGCCCGAAGGCGAGCGTCCGGTTGGGGTGCTGCCCGGCGTCCGGCAGCCGGTCGATGAGGAGCGTCGGCGCCCCCAGCGTGTCGTCCGCGTTCACCGGCGCCACGAACACCTGCGTGTCCGTGATCATGAAGAGCTGGTCGCCCTGGAGCGCCAGCCCGTGCACGCCCGTGTTCTTCGTGCCCAGGCCGCTCGCCACGACGACGTTCTGATCCGCCGCGCCGTCGCCGTTCGTGTCGCGCAGCAGGGTGACGCGGCCGGCCTCGCGTTCGGTGACGTAGACGGCGCCGCTGGGGCGGACCGCCAGTTTGCGCGGGTTCGTGAGCCCCTGCGCGAAGACACCTACCTGGAAGCCAGCGGGGACGCGCAGCTGCGCCAGTCGATCCGTACCGAAGGGCTGCTTCGCGGGCTTCACCAGGTTGTTGGGCACCGTCACCGCCCGCACCGCGGCTTCCGTCGGTGGCGCCTGGGGCGTGGGGATGGCGGCGTCCAGCGGCGTTTGATCACCGTTGTTGGGCGTCGTCTTGTCCGAGCACGCGACAGACAGGCACAGCAGGGCACCTGCGAAGAGCCGGGAAGGGGTCATGGGCTGCGCACCCTGTGCACGGGGTGCGCACCCCACAACCTGGACAGCGCCTACTTCGTCTTCTTGTGCGCGTCGTCGAACAGGTCCGCGAACTGATCCCGCGCAACGTGCTTCAGATCACCCTTCGCGTCCGGACGCTCCAGCGTGAAGTCGCTGGACTTCGTCGGATCCACACCGACGTCCGCGAGGATCGGCCGCTCGTGCGGCTCCGGCTGCCACACAGGCTTGCCCGGCTGGCTGCGGTTCACGGCCGTCTCGTCCAGGCCCGGATGCGTGGACGTGCGGATGTCCCGCTGGATGTCGAACTGATCGAAGACGTCCCCGCCCTTCGCGTCGCGCGCCGGGTTGTGGAGGATGCGGCTCTGGCCGTAGTCCGGTGAGTGGGCCTTCGTCTCCTTCTCGGTTGCGCGCAGGTAGGCGTCAGGAAGCAAAACGGTCTTCGCCAAATGTTTCCACGACCGAGGGCCGGATGACGTCGCGCGGCGAGCCGAGCGGGTCCGGCACGCGGCCGGTGAGCTGGCACAGGAGGCGGTCCGGGTTCACCGGCTTGGGCAGGAAGGCCTCCGCGCCCGCGTCGAGCGCGCGCTGCCGCACGTGCGGACGGTTGAGGCCGCTCATCACCAGCACGCGCGTGTCGCGGGTGAGCGGGTGCTGCTTGAGGCCTTCACACAGACGCAGGCCGTCCACCCAGTGCAGCACCACGTCCAACAGGATGGCGGTGGGCGGACGCCGCGCCACCGCGCAGAACAGCGCCAGCTCGTCCGCGAAGGACACCACGCGCGCGCCGGTGCTCTCCAACAGGAGAGTGAGCGCCTCGCGCGTGTCCGCGTCGTCGTCCACCACGTAGTAGAGGTCCGGCTCCACCTCCGGCACCAGCGTGGGCACGGGCTCGATGGGCGTGCGCAGCCACGAGCCCACCACCTCGCGCACGCCCGACCAGCGCGCCGCGGACAGGAGGCCCAGCGGAGTGGGGGAGCTCAGCCCCAGCACGCCGCCGCCGTATACGCCGCCCGACGAGTGCTTGGCGCGCGCCGCGACGAACGCCGCCGGAGCCCGCTTGCCCGCGCGGCGCAGCCACGTGATGGAGCGCGCTCCCGCCGCCGCGTCCTCCATCAGCTCGCCCAGCCCGTCGCGCACGTAGCGGCGCTCCAGCGACGGCGCGTCCAGGCCGCCATCCAGCAGCGCCACCGCGGCGCGGCTGCACGACGCCAGCGTCTCCGACAGGCCCACCTGCAGCGGGTGGCCGAAGGCCGCGGGGCCCACCACCAGCTGCCCGGGCGCCACCAGCGTGCGGCCGGGGCCGAAGGGCAGGCGCGTCGTCTCCAGGGTGGTGAGTTCGAAGCCCTCCTCCAGGAGGCCGTCGCGCGCGGCCATCATCAGCACCTGGCACAGGTCCGCGGGCGTCACCGCCGCGCCAAAGGCCAGCGCGTACACGGACGATGCGCTCGGGATGAGGAACAGCGCATCCACGGAAGGCAGCGGCGAAACCCACAGCCGCGCCACCGGCGCCAGGTCCCGGCCCGGCATCCCGCCTTGAATGCGCGCCTGCACCGCCGGCATGGACGGCGCCGGCTTGAAGCCCTTGAAGAAGGCGTCACCCAGAAGAGGTCCCGCGCCCGCGGCCAGCGCCACCGCGTGGAAGCGCTCGCCGCTGCCCTGTGCACGGACGACCAGGGGGCCCGCGTTGCGCACCGCCGTGGGCGCGTCCGGGGCGGGCGCCTGCCGCTCCACGCGCTCCACGTGGCGGGTCACGAACCGGGCGCCCTGCGCGCTGGCCGCCGTGGACAGTACGTGGCGCACCATGTCCAGGCCGCCTTCGCCCCGGGGCCAGCCATCCACGACCCAGAGGCCGCCGGCCGCGCAGGGCAGCAGCTCGCGCTCGCCCTGGGAGATGACCTCCACGCCGCGCAGCTCGTGCGCGCGCCACTCCGGAGGAATCCGGCAGCCCAGCGCGGCGAGCCGCGAGCGGCACTCCGGCGTGAGCAGGGCAGGGGGCGCGGTGCGCTCCTCGGTGCCCCCCGCGTAGACGCGCACGTCCAGGGCCACGCCCCGCGCGCGGCCGTTGAAGAGAAGAGAGGCCGCGAGCCCCGCCCCGGCGATGCCGCCGCCGACGATCGCCACCCTCGAACCACTCGCCAGCTTGCTGGTCCCGCTCATCGCGCGCCCTCGTTCCCTTCCCGCCGTCAGTGCCGCTGCGCCGCAGGGGTGTTGTGGAGCGACTGGCCGTACACCACCACCCGGTCGCGCCCCTCCCGCTTGGCCTCGTAGAGCGCGGCGTCCGCCGCCTTCAGCAAGGCCTCCGTGCTCTCACGCGGGGAGTCGGCCGTGTGGTCCGCCACGCCCACGCTGATGCTCAACCCGAAGGGCGCCGGGCGCCCGTCACCGCGCTGCACGTTCACGCCGCGCAGCTCCGAGCGCAGGCGCTCCGCGAACACCGCGGCCTCCATCGACGTCTGGTGCGGCAGCAGCACGACGAACTCGTCCCCGCCGAAGCGCGCCGCGAAATCGGACTCGCGCAGGTTGCCCTGCATCAGCGTGGCCAGGGCCAGGATGGCGCGGTTGCCCACGTCGTGGCCCATGCCGTCGTTGATGGCCTTCAGGTGGTCCAGGTCGATGACCACCACGCTCAGCGCGTAGCCGTAGCGCTGGGCGCGCTTGAACTCGTCCTCCAGCCGCACGGACAGCGCCCGGAAGTTCGCCAGGCCCGTGAGCGCGTCCGTCTGCGCCAGCACCTGGAGCTTGCGCTGCTGCTCGCTCTGGCGCACCGCGCGGTCGATGCGGGCGAGCAGTTCGCGCGAACTCGCCGGCTTGTGGATGAAGTCCACGGCGCCCATCTCCAGGCATCGCTCCAGGGTCGCCTCGTCCGCGTCCCCCGTGAGGAAGATGACCGGCACCGTCTCCGTGCGCACGTCGCCCTGGAGCGTCTCCAAGACCGCCAGCCCATCCCCGGAGGGCAGGAACCGGTCCAGCAGCACCAGGTCCGGGCGGTGCTCGCGCGCCAGCTCCACGCCCGCGTCCGCGTCCGAAGCGGCCAGCACGTCGAAGCGTGGGGCGAGCAGGTCCATCAGGCCTTCGCGCACGCCGATGTCGTCCTCGATGATGAGCAGGAGCGCGCGCTCACTGCTGCGGCCGTGCCGTTCCATGAACTGGTTCGCTCCGCTCGCCTGACCCGAAATGGCAGGCCGAAAGTCTCGGGCGCCACGCCCTTCCAGGTGCTCCCCACGCCCTTGCGCCCCACGCGCACCCGCCGCCGCCTCGTTCTGCAAGCACCCACCCACCCATCCAAACTTCACCCGAGACCTCCGGCTGCCAAGCCCGTCCGCCTCCGCGGGGGCTTTGGGAATCGTCCGCCCCGGTCGCCCGCGTGCCCCTGCCCGAGAGCAAGCCCTGTGCCCCGCGCTTCACATGCGGGACTGCCTCTTTTCAGGGGGTTGCATGGGGGCTGGCGAGACAGCCAACAAGACAGCCGGAAGACGTTGCAGCGTGGGTTCCCCGCGCACGGTAGGAATTGCCGGACGAAGGGCCGCTCCGGCGCCGTACGCGGAGGTGGGGTGGAGCGGCTGATCCGTTGGGAACTCCCCGGAAGCGCGCGGTAGGCGGCGCCGTCGACGGGGTTTCTACAAGCAGCGAAAGCGGGCCCTGGCGCCATTGCGGTGGCGCCGGGCCATCACTTCCACCGGGACTTCAGCGCCGGTTCGTGAACTGCACGCGGCGCCCGCCACCCTGGGGCGGCATCATCGGCGGCGCCTCCAGGCCGAACTGCCACCAGAGCGGCTCGTAGGGCTTCATCTTCAGGCGCTTGTCGTTCTGCAACTGGGCGAGGCTGCCCTTGAGCTTCTCGTCGGACGGGTTCTGCTCCACGCCGCGCGCGAGCACGCGCTGGGCCGCGTCCTTGTCCTTCAGCTGAAGCAGGCACCACGCGTACACGGCCCAGACGATGGATTCCTTCTTGCCGCTCTTCACCGCGGCCTCGAAGGAGGTCTTCATGGCGGACGCGTCGTTGCGGCGGAAGTGCAGGGCGCCCTCCATGGCCTTGGCCATGTAGTTGCGGCCGCTGGCCTTCTCCAGGTGGGGCTTCGCGCCGTCCAGGTCCTTGATCATGTACTTCAGCATCCCGATCTGCGCGTGGATCTCCGGGCCGATGAGGAACTGCCACTTGTCCCAGACCAGGCCCTGCTCCAGCGTCTGGACGGCGCGGTCCACGCGGCCCTGGGCCTCCTTCTGGTTGGCGGGCTGGCCCTGGAGATCCTTCTGCACCGTCGTCATCAGCGCCTGGACCCGGGTGGAGACCCGGCGGGCGAGCACGATGTAGGTGGCGAAGAAGACGATGACGCCGGGCACGATGCCGGCCCACCAGGAGAAGCCGCCGGCGAACTTCACCAGCACGCCGACCGCCAGCCCGACGGCCAGGGAGATGAGGAGGTTGTACATGCGCTGCCCCTTTAGCGGTGTGCGTGGACAGCCGCAATCTTCGGATGCACACGAACCGAAGGCGCGATATACGTTCGGCCGCCTCGTTCACACCCAAGGGGCCCTCTGTCGAAATTGGTAGACGAGGCGGACTCAAAATCCGCTGCGGCTGACCCCGCGTCCCGGTTCGAGTCCGGGGAGGGCCATCTTCAAACGCAGACCCGGCGCCCGAGATGCCGTCCTTCCGGGCCGCCCGAACTTGAAAGCGCTCCCCTGTTCCCCGCGCTGGAAGACGCGATGAAGGTCCTGCTGGTCGAGGATGATCCGAGCCTCCGTGAAGGAATGGGAGAGCTGGTCTCCGAGCTGGCGGACGTGCAGGCGGTGGGCACCCTCGACGAAGCGCTGCGCGCCCTGGCAGCGGATCGCTTCGAGCTGGTGATGACCGACATGCGCATCGCCGGAGGCCACACGGATGGCCGGGGCGTCCTGGAGGCCGCGCGCCGGCAGCGCCACCCGGTGGCCATCGTCAGCGCCGCCGGTCAGGACGAGGTCGCCCAGGTACTGCATCCCTCGGTGCCGGACGCGGTGCTGATCAAGCCCTTCCAGGTGGACGACATCATGGAGCTGGTGGAGCGCTTCCTGGCGCTCAAGCGCCAGGTGGTCGCCGCCGCCCGGGAGCCCGTGGCCGGGGATTCCCCCGAGTGGACCGAGCTATCACCCGGAGTGAAGTGCGCTGGTTCGGCGCCGGACAGCGACCGGACCTGGCTGCGGCTGGCGGCGGAAGCAGCCTTCCCCTGGAACCGTTCCCGGTCCGCCCATGGCGTCCTCCTCCTGGAGGGCGACCTGGAGCTGGACGGCGAACGCTATGCCGCGCCGTGCTACCTGTTCCTCTCCCAGGGCGCGTCGCCCCAGGTGAAGACGCGTGCCGGTGCGCTGGCCGTGTGCGTTCCGCTGCGCGGCTAGGCGAAGAGGTCATCCGTGGACATTCCCCTCTGGCCCACGCCGCATGAGCCGTCACGTCTGGGGCGTCCGTCCCGGCGCGCGGCCACCGCGGCGGTGGAGACGCACATCGCCGTCCTCAAGGGCGAGCCGCTGAAGGCCGCGCTCGCCACCGCGCTGCGGGAGGCGGAAGGGCTGGGCGGACAGGAGCGGCGCTTCGTGGCCCTGGCGGCGCGCGAGCTGTCCCGGCACACGCGGCTGTTGGATCTGGCGGCGCGGCAGCTGGGGCATTCCCCGGGCAAGCACGCGCTTACGGAGGATCAGGCGCTGGTGCGCTACGCGCTCTGGCGGCGCCTCTTCTGTGGAGAGGGCTGGGCGCGCATCGGGCCGGAGGTGAAGCTGCCGGGGCCGGTGCGGCCGCGCACGCTGCATGACGCGGTGCTGGAGGGGCTCGTCACCAAACCCCTGGCGGAGCCCGCCGCGGCGGAGGGCGCGGAGGCCGTCGTCGAGCGGCTGGCCACCCGGTACTCGTTCCCGGGCTGGCTCACGCAGCGGCTGGCGCAGGTGTATCCGGAAGGAACGCTCGCGGGGCTGATGGCGTCCCTGGACGAGGAGCCGTCGCTGCACTTCCGCGCGCGGCCCCCGGGCACTCGTGACGCGGTGCTCGCGGCGCTGGCGGAGGAGGGCGTGGCGGTGGAGGCGGTGCCCGGCGCTCCGGACGCGCTGCGGGTGGCGGACTCCAGCCACCGCATCTTCGAGTCCCGGACGATGAAGGCCCGGCGGCTCCAGGTGCAGGACGTGGGCAGTCAGCTCATCGTCCTCGCGTGCCTGCCTCCCGGGGCCACGTTGGAGGGGCTCACCGTGGCGGATGTGTGCGCGGGGGCCGGCGGCAAGACGCTGGGGCTCGCGGATCTGGTGGGCGCGAAGGGGAAGGTGCTCGCGGGGGACCGCTCCAAGCGGCGGCTCTCCGACGCGCGCGACCGCGTGCGTGAGTTCGGCCTGAAGCAGGTGGCGTTCCCGCATCCGGTGCCGCTGGACGCGGTGGACGTGGTGCTGGTGGACGCGCCGTGCAGCGGCACCGGGTCCCTGGCTCGCGAGCCGGATCAGAAGTGGAAGCTGTCCGCGAAGGCCATCACGGAGTTCCAGGCCACGCAGTCCCAGCTGCTCGCGGAGGTGGCCGCGCAGGTGAAGCCCGGGGCGCGCATCGTCTACGCCACGTGCTCCGTGCTGCCGGAGGAGAATGACGCGGTGGTGGAGGGCTTCCTCAAGAAGCACCCGGGCTTCGCCCTGGAGCCGGTGGGGGAGGGCTGGCCAGCGGAGCTCCAGGTGGGAGTGGACGGCCCCTACCTGCGCGCCCTGCCGCCCCGGGTCCCCGGCGGAGGCTTCTTCGCCGCCCGGCTGGTCCGCAAGGCGGGTTGACAGTCGCCGAGCCGCCACGTTACGCACGAACGACCTTCTCCTCTCCCGAGGGTGACAGCCGTGGCGGCAGATCCGAAGCAGACGGAAGTGATGCGGCAGATCAACGAAGCCTTCCAGGCGGCCGAGTCCAAGCTGGCCAAGCTGCGGGAGGCCGTCGAGCGCAACACGGAGCTGGCGCGGGCCAACGGCAAGGCGGCCTTCCTCAAGGACAAGAAGGAGCAAACCCACCGCGAGCTGGGCGAGGCCGTCTGGCAAGCCGTCCAGGCAGGCCGGCTGGAGCTGCCCGCGAACTTCGCCCGGCTGCTCCAGAACATCGCGGCGGCGGAGAAGGCGGCGGCGGACCACGCCGCGTCCCTCACCGACCTGCTGCGGGAAGGAGAAGAGGTGGCGGATCGTTTGAAGGTAAAAACCGTCGCGAAGCCGCAAAAAGTTGTGGCGTCCGGAACGAAGAAGCCATAGAAGTCGCCCCGCCTCACGGCACGGACCGCCCCCCACGGCGGACCGGGCAGCACGCAGCAAAGAAGGGGCTATAGCTCAGCTGGGAGAGCGCTTGAATGGCATTCAAGAGGTCACCGGTTCGATCCCGGTTAGCTCCACACTGAAGTGAGAGAGGCCCGCGAGAGAAATCTCGCGGGCCTTTTGCTTTTGCGGCCTTCGGCGGAGGGGGCAGCTCCCCGGCGCCCTCGCTACGGGTTCGCCGGGACGTCGCGGGGCAGCCGCACGGTGAAGGTGGTTCCCGCCTCGGCGGTGGACTCCACGGTGATGATGCCCCCGTGGGCCTCCACCAGCTGTTTCACGATGTAGAGCCCCAGGCCGATGCTCCGGCTGCTGTGGTCCACCTCGCCGCTGGGACGCTGCAGCGGCTGGAAGAGGCGGTCCATCCGCTCCGGAGGGATGGGGGCCCCCTCGTTGTGGATGGACAGCGTCACGGCGTCGGCCTCTCCGTGGGTCTCCACCCGGACGGCGGTGTCCCGGGGGCTGTACTTCAGCGCGTTGGTCACCAGGTTCTGGGCCAGCTGCCCCAGCCGGTCGGGGTCCCACGCGCCCAGGCCGCTGCCGCTCCGGCGCCGGCGGATCTCCCGGTCCGGGTGCGTGGCTTCGATCTCCTCCAGCACGCCGTCCACGATTTCGTGCAGGTCCGACGCGCGCCGCTGGATGTGCAGCCCGCCGCCCAGGCGCGCCTGGGTGAAGTCGAGCAGGTCGCGGATCATCCGGTGGGCCCGCTCCGCGGCGGACTGGATCCGGCTGACGGCCTTGGTGCTGCGCTCGTCCAGCTCCTCGCGGCGCATCAGGCTGGCGGCGCCCAGGAGGATGGCGCTCACGGGGTTGCGCAGGTCGTGGCTCACGATGCCGATGAGCTGCTGCTCGAAGTCCGCGCGCTGCTGCTGCTGGGCCTGGGCCTGGCGCAGCTCGTGGACGTCCATGGACGTGCCCACCCACTTGATGATCCGGCCCTCCGCGTCCCTCACGGACATGGCGCGCACCAGGTGCCAGCGGTACAGGCCGTCCCGGTAGCGCACCCGGTGCTCGGCCTCGAAGCGGTCGCCGCGCGTCAGGGCGTCCACCCAGGCCCGGCCGCTGGAGGCCATGTCGTCGGGGTGAACGATGTAGCCGTAGCCCCGGTGCAACAGCGTCTCCGCGGTGACGCCGGTCTCCTCCGTCAGCACGCCGTTCACGTAGGTGACCGAGCCATCCGGGGCGGTGACGAAGACGGCCTCCGGCAGCGCCTCCGCGAGCGTGCGGAACTCCTCCTCGCTGCGGCGCAGGGCGTCCTCCGCGGCCTTGCGCAGGGTGACGTCCTGCATGGCGCCCACCATGCGCAGCGCCGTGCCGGCGGCATCGCGCACCACCCAGCCCCGGTCCTCCACCTGGGCATAGGTGCCATCCGCCTTGCGGAAGCGGTACTCGGCGCGCCAGTCGCTGCCTTCGGGCGCTTCCGCGGCGGCGTGGAGGCTTTCGATGGCGTGCGCGCGGTCCTCCGGGTGGACGGCGTCCGTCCACCAGTCCAGCCCGGGGGACACCGTGCCGGGCGCGTAGCCGAAGAGCGTGTAGATGCCCTCGCTCCAGGTGAGCTGCTGGGTGCTCAGCTCCAGGTCCCAGACGGCGTCCTTCGTGGCCCGGGTGGCCAGCCGGTAGCGCATCTCCGACAGCTTGAGCGCCTTGAGCAGCTCCTCGCGCTGGGCGCGTCCCCGCGCGGCGTTCACCGTTCCCTCCAGGCGGGCCACCAGCTCCCGCACGCCGAAGGGCTTCACCAGGTAGTCGTCCGCGCCGGCGGTGAGGCCCTCCACCTTCGCCTCCTCTCCCGCGCGCGCGGACAGGAGGATGACGGGGACGGAGGCCGTGCGGGGATCCGACTTCAGCGCGCGCAGGAGCCCGAAGCCGTCCAGCCCCGGCATCATCACATCCGACAGCACCACGTCCGGTGGGCGCTCCCGCACCACGGCCAGGGCGGCGGCGCCGTCCGCCACCGTCTCCACCGTGAAGCGCCCCTCCAGCGAGCGCCGCACGTAGTCGCGCATGTCCGCGTTGTCGTCCGCCATGAGCACGTGCCCGCGCACGGCTCCCAGCGGCGCCTCCGGGATGGGCACGGGCGCGGGCGTGACGCCCGCGTCCATCAACCACTGCGCCGCCTCCTGCACGAAGCTCTCCGGCCCCTGGGCCCGGACGGCCTCCCGCGAGGTGGACCTCAGCTGCTCCGGCGGCAGGTGCGCCGTGCCGGTGGGCAGGGAGACGGTGAAGGTGCTGCCCTGGCCCGGCGTGCTCTCCACGGAGACGCGGCCGCCGTGCAGCTCCACCAGCTCCCGTACGAGCGCCAGCCCGATGCCGCTGCCTTCATGGCTGCGCCCCCGCGCGCCCTCCACCCGGTGGAAGCGGTCGAAGACGCGGGGCAGCTCGTTCGCGGGGATGCCCGTGCCCGTGTCGCTGACGGACAGCTCCACCCGGCCGTCCTCTTCGCGGAGCCGGACGGCGAGGGTGCCCTGGAAGGTGAACTTGAAGGCGTTGGAGAGGAGGTTGAGGACGACCTTCTCCCAGAGCTCGGGGTCCACCCAGACGGGGGTGGACAGGGAAGGGCAGTCCACCTGGAGCCGCAGCCCCGCCTTCTTCGCCAGCGAGTCGAACGCGCTCGCGAGCCCCGCGGTGAGCGGCCCCAGGTCCGTGGGCTCGAAGGTGGCCCGCATGCGGCCCGCCTCCAGGCGGCTGAAGTCGAGCAGGCTGTTCACCAGCTTGTGCAGCCGCTGGCTGTTGCGCTGGACGATCGTCAGCCGCTCGCGGTGCGCGGGCTCCAGCGGGTGCTCGCCATCCGCGAGCACGTCCCCCAGCGGCCCCAGCATCAGCGTCAGCGGCGTGCGGAACTCATGGCTGACGTTGGAGAAGAAGGCCGTCTTCGCCTGGTCCAGCTCCGTCAGGGCCTCCGCCTGACGCCGGGCGTCCTCGTGCGCGCGGGCCCCGGCGATGGCCGCGCCCAGTCCGTTGGCGACCAGCTCCAGGAACGACCGGTACGACGCATCCGCGGGCACCCGCGGGGACATGCCCAGCACGAGCACGCCCGCGGGATTCGACTCGCCGGGGCGGGCCATTGGCAGGACGAGCGCGGAGCCCGGCTGCGGCACGCCGTCTCGCAGGGGGAGGGGACCGAAGCGGGCTTCCAGTCCCTGGACCTGCTCGGCCTGCCCGGAGCGGATCACCTGGGCCAGGGGCCAGGGGGAGGCCGCGCCCGGCTCCAGGCTCACCTCCCTGGGACAGAAGGCGCAGTCCGCCTCCAGGCCCATGTGCCCCTCCAGCCGCGCCCGCGTGCCGTCCGCCTCCATGAGGTAGAGCAGCGCGAACGGGAGGTCCGCGGGGTTGGTGGCGAGCGCCTCCATGCCGCGCGTGGAGGCGTCGTGGATGCGAAGACTCCCTCCCGCGCGTGATGCCACCTCCTGCAGCGTCCGGAGCCGGCGCGCGTCCAGCACCTGGCTGGTCGTCTCCACCACCGTGTCCAGCACGCCGTTGACGGCCCCGGATTCGTCGCGGACGGGGCTGTAGCAGAAGGTGAAGTAGGTCTCCTCCAGGAAGCCGTTGCGCTCGACGAAGAGGCGCTGGTTCTCCGTCATGATGACGCGGCCCTCGCAACGGACCTGCTCCACCCACGGGCTGATCTGCTCCCAGACCTCCGCCCAGACCTCGTGTCCGGGCCTTCCCAGGGCGGCGGGGTGCTTGCCGCCCAGGATGCGGCTGTAGGCGTCGTTGTAGAGCTTCACCGCCCGCGGGCCCCAGAACACCATCATGGGAAAGCCCGAGTTCAGGCACACGCTGGCGATGGTGCGCAGGGACTGCGGCCAGGAGGACACCGGACCCAGCGGCGTCTTGGACCAGTCCATGCCGCGCATCAGGGCGCCCAGCTCGCCGCCGCCGGCGAGCACCTCCCGAGCCGCCGCGCGGTCGGCGTCGTCCGGCTGCGGCGCGGGTGCGTTCGCGCCGTGCCCACCGGACGTCCTGGATCCGTGACTCATCCCCGTTGCGTAATCGAAGCGCCTCGGAGAGGCCATTGGAGGAGCGTGGGAGGCCGGCCGCTCCAGGGCCTGCCAGCCCGCGAGCGTTCACGGCGAAACGCTCCCGGAGCATGGCGCCCGTCCCTCGCGGAGTCAGGCCGGGAAGGGCGCCACGCCACGGATGACCGCGCGCGGGGACTACTTGCCCGCGAAGACGTTCATCACGTCCTTGAGCAGCTTGATGGACTCGTCGTGCGGACGCTGGAAGGCGTTGCGGCCCATGATGGAGCCGAAGCCGCCACCCTGGTGGATCTGCTTGATGTCCTCCATGAGGGCGGAGGTCTCCTTCGCCTCGCCGCCGGAGAAGATGACGATGCGCTTGCCGTTGAACGCGGAGCGCACCACCTCGCGCACGCGGTCCGCGAGCGTCTTGGTGGAGATGTTCGCCTTCTCGAAGGCCTTCTTCGCCTCCGCCTGCTCCAGGTGGTCCGTGGGCGGCTTCACCTTGATGATGTGCGCGCCCATCTGCGCGCTGATCTGCGCCGCGTACGCCACCACGTCGATGGCCGTCTCGCCCTCCTTGGTCAGGGCGCCGCGCGGGTAGGCCCAGAGCACCGTGGGCAGGCCGTAGGACTTGGCCTCCGCGATGATGTCGCGCAGGTCCTGGTACTGCTCGTTGCGGGCCGCGGAGCCCGGGTAGATGGTGTAGCCCACCGCCGCGCAGCCCAGGCGCACCGCGTCCTTCACGGACGACGTCACCGCGGACATGGGCGCGGCCGTCTTGGCCAGCGAGTCGGAGTTGTTCACCTTCAGGATGAGGGGAATCTCGCCGGCCAGCTTGCCCGCGACGGCCTCCAGGAAGCCCAGCGGCGCCGCGTACGCGTTGCAGCCGGACTCGATGGCCAGCTGCGCGTGGTAGTCCGGATCATACCCGGCGGGGTTGGGACCGAAGGAGCGCGCGGGGCCGTGCTCGAAGCCCTGATCCACCGGCAGGATGACCAGCTTGCCCGTGCCGGCGAGCGTGCCGTGGTTCAGGAGGCGCGCCAGGTTCGTCAGCGTGCCGGGGTTGTCGGAGGGATACCAGGAGAGGATCTGCTTGACGCGGTCGGTGTAGGCCATGGGGTTTTCCTTGAAGGAAGGCGTCGAAACCGGCGCGGGATTCTGCGTTCGTTGCCCGCGCCCACCAAGCGTTGTCTGAACGGAATGTCCGCGACTGTTACGCCCTCTGCACAGAAATGCTGCGCCGTCGCGGGCTTCCGGATATGCCCGGCCGCACACGAGGCGGACCACAGCATGGGCAGAGAAGTCGGCAAGGTCGTCGCAGTGGCAATGATGCTCACCGGTGGCGTGGCGGGCGCGCAGATCTCGCCCACGACGGCTCCCTCGAATGCTCCTGGAACGGGGGCGCCGGGGACCGCGACTCCCTCGCCCGGCAACCTGTCCCCTGGCACCGTGCCCACCCCCTCGCCCGGCACCACTTCGGCCCCCGGTCCCTCGGGCACCGGTTCGTCCGCCGCCAACCCCACCCCTGGCACGCGCGCGCCGCTGCCGGGCCCCGCCGCCGTGAACCCTGGCCCTGCCGCCGAGCCGGGCAACGCCGCCCAGGGCGCCACCACCGGCACGCCCAGGCCGGCCGCCGCCACCCCGGGCGCGCAGGACCTGGGCACGTCCCCCATCTCCCCCGGCTCGGGCGACGGCGCGCGCGGCGACCTCACCCCCGGCACTCCCCGGGGCCCCCCGGAGGAGGCCCAGGCCCCGGGCACCTCCCAGGCCGCGAAGCCCCTGAAGGGGCCCATCACCCTGGCCCAGCTGGTGGCGAGGGCGCGCACGCAGGACGCGCGCGTGGCGGAGGCCTCCGCGGAGCTGCGCAAGTTCCAGGCGCTCTACGATCAAGCCCGCTGGGCCTGGTTCCCCCGGTTCGAGATCACCCTGGGCGCGGGCGGCCCCGTCCCCGAGGCGCGCAACAACGGCCTGGGCGGCCCGCCCACCACGGAGGCGTCGCTGGAGGGCGACTGGAACTTCGGCAAGGTGGGCGTGACGGTGTTCTCCACCGGCAACGCGGTGCTGCCGCTGTACACCTTCGGCAAGCTCTCCGCGCTGGAGAAGGCGGGAGAGCAGGGCCCCAAGGTGGGCGCGGCGCTGCGCGAGCGCGTGCGCGCGGAAGCGGGCTTCCAGGCCGCGCAGGCGTACTACGGCTACCAGCTGGCCCGGGCCGGGCTGAAGCAGCTGGAGGACGTGTCCAAGCGCCTCAAGGACGCGGGCGACAGGATCGACGCGCTCCTCAAGGAGGACTCGGATCAGGTGACGAAGCTGGACACCTACAAGCTGGGGTACTTCCGCCAGCTGGTGGAGTCGCAGCGCGCCACCGCCATCCAGGGGGAGCAGTTCGCGCTCACCGCCATCCGGCTGCTCGCCAACGCGGGCCCGGACGAGCAGGTGGAGGTGATGGAGGAGGACCTGCCGCTCCAGGGCGACGTGAACGTGCCCGACCTGGAGACCTCGCTGAAGCAGGCCAACGAGCGCCGCCCGGAGCTGAAGGCCATCGCCGCGGGCATCATCGCGCGCGAGCAGGAGGTCATCATCCGCGAGCGCAGCTACTACCCGGACCTGGGGCTCGCGGGTTACTACGACGTGCGCTGGACGAGCAGCGCCACGCGCCAGCGCAGCCCCTTCGCGTACGACCCCTTCAACGACCGCACCGCGGGCCTGGGCCTGGTCATCCGGGGCACCTTCGACATCCCCATCAAGGACGCGCAGCTGGAGCAGGCCCGCGCGGAGCTGGACAAGCTGCACGCGCAGGAGCTGACGCTCAAGGCCGGCATCCGGCTGGAGGTGACGCAGGTGCAGGGCCAGCTCGCCGCGGCCTACTCGCGCGCGAAGTCCTTCACGGAGGCGGAGAAGAACGCGAAGCGCTGGGCCACCGCCGCCTACGCCGCCTTCGACCTGGGCACCGGCGACACGCGTGAGCTGGTGGACGCCTTCACCGCGCTGGCCCAGGCCTCCGCCGAGCGCGGCAAGAGCTGGCACGACGTGCGCGTCGGATTGGCGTCACTCGCCCGCGTCACCGGTGCCGTCCCCACGGCGGATGAATAACCCTTCCAGGCTGCCAGTCCTCACAGGTGTCGTCACACCTGAACTTCAACCCGGAGCTTCATCGCTATGATTGCTTCCCTGCTTGCCGCCACGCTGCTCGCCGCCGCCCCCGTGAGCCCGCTCAACGTGGTGAAGAACGGCAACGCCGCCGTGCAGAAGGCGGCCAACGCCCCTGGCGCCACCGTGCAGTCCCTGGCGACCGTCGTGGAGTCCTTCGTGGACTTCGAGGAACTCGCCAAGCGCGCCCTGGGTGAGAAGGCCTGGGCGGGCCTCACCGCCGCCCAGCGCAAGGAGTTCACCGACACCATGACGGGCCTGCTGCGCGCCTCGTACGCCCAGAAGGCCATCGGCCAGGCGAAGGCGGACGTGAAGTATGGCAAGGAGAGCGTGCAGGGGACCGAGGCCACGGTCGACACCGAACTCACCGTGAAGACGGACCAGGTGCCCGTGAACTACCGCCTCTACAAGGCCACGCCCAAGGCCGACTGGCGCATCTACGACGTCATCACCGACGAGGTGTCGCTGGTGGACACGTACAGCGGCCAGTTCAAGAAGATCCTCTCCACCAAGGGCTTTGACGGCCTGCTGACGACGCTCAAGTCCAAGCGCGCCCAGCTGGAGAAGGAGAACGCCAACACCAGCGCGGCCTCCGTGAAGGAGTCCGCCGCCGGGGGTTCTGGCGCCGCGCCGCAGGCGAAGTAGCCACCCGCTTCACGGTGTTGCCTTTCCGCCCGGGTGCCCCAAGCGCCCGGGCGGAAAGCGTTTCAGGACGTCAGGCGGGCCGCTGGAACACGCGGTACGTCTTGGAGCGCTGGCCGCCCATGGACTCGATGGCGCGGTTGACCAGGTGGTTGTCCTCCAGCGTCCACGAAATCTCGCCGCCCGTGTACCCCAGCTCCTTCGCGGTGCGCAGGGTGTCCAGGTAGAGGATGGCGTCCAGGCCGCGGCGCCGGTAGCCCTCCTTGATGCCCAGCGTGAGCAGGCGCAGCCGCTTGAGCTTGCGCGACGCCAGCACCAGCTTCACCAGGCCGATGGGCAGGCCAAACGTCGTGAGCCGCCCGTTGGCCGCCTTGAACGCCGCGTTGGCGTCCGGCAGCGTCATGGAGAAGGCCACGGGCTCGCCCTTCACCTCCGCGATGAGCAGCAGCTCCGGACGCACGATGGCCTTCATCTCCTTGGCCATGTGCTCGAACTCGCGGTCCGTGAAGGGGATGAAGCCCCAGTTCTTCTCCCAGGCCGCGTTGTAGATCTGCTTGATGCGGGCGACCTCGGCGGGGAAGTCCTTCAGGTTCACCGGGCGCACGGTGACGCCCTCGCGCTGGCGGATCTTCTCCGCGATGCGCGCCACCTTCTCCGGCGGCGGCGTGGACGAGGACAGCTCGTAGGCGAACAGGTCCTTCGCCTTGGTGAAGCCGCACGTCTCCAGCAGGCCCGCGTAGTACGCCGGGTTGTAGGGCATCATCAGCGCGGGAGGGCTCTCATAGCCCTCCACGAGCAGGCCCCAGTCCTGGTTGGAGGAGAAGTTGGCCGGCCCCAGCACGGTGTCGATGCCGCGCGCCTTCAGCCACGCGCTGGCCGCGTCCAAGAGGCCCCGGGCCACGCCCGCGTCGTTCACGCACTCGAAGAGGCCGAAGAAGCCCTCCTTCGTGCCGTGGAACTCCATGTGGCGCGGGTTCTTGATGGCCGCCACCCGGCCCACCACGTCCTGCCCGCGGCGCGCGAGGAACAGCTCCACCTCCGCGTAGTCGAAGAAGGGGTTCTTCTTCGGGTCCAGGAAGTCGCGGCGCTCCATCTCCAGCGGCGGCACCCAGTTCGGGTCGTCACGGTAGAGCGAGTACGGCAGCCGGATGAACGCCGTCCGGTCCGCCGCGCCGCGCACAGGGGTCACCTGCACGTCGGAGGGCATGGAAGTAGGGGAGGAGGCTGCGTCTTCGTGCTTGGCGGGGCGGGCCATGGGTGGGGATCAGTTCCTTTCGGCCTGGTTGCCGCCGTCGGAACTGTCGCTGCCGTTGCGCATGAACAGCTGCGCGCCCTTCTCCAGGAGCACGCCGCCCAGCTCGCTGCGCTTCTCCCACAGCTTCTTGGGCGCGCCGCCCAGCCGCCGCAGGTCCTCCGGCTGCAGGTTCGCCGCGCGCCAGGTGAGCTGCTCCACCGCGTCGAAGAACTTCCCGGCCATCTCCCGCGACGACATCCGCGACAGCTGCTCCAGGCTGAAGCCCTTGTCCGCGAGCAGGCCCGCGCTGCCCGCCGCCCACGTCTCGCTCGCCTTGTTGCTGCGCACCGCGCTGCCCGGCCGGGCGATCTTCACCGGCTCGTACACCGTGGGGCGCGTCTCCGGGATGACGTTGAGCTTGCGGCCGATCTTCTCGAAGGTGTCCAGCACCTGATCCAGCTGCGCGTCCGTGTGCGTGGCCATGTAGCTGGTGCGGATCAGCGCGTGGCCCGCCTCCACCGCCGGCGGAATCACGGGGTTGGCGAACACGCCCGCCTCGTGCAGCGCGCGCCAGAAGCGGAAGCACTTCACCTGGTCGCCAATGTGCACCGGCACCACCGGCGTCACCGACACGCCCGTGTCGAAGCCCATGGCGCGGAAGCCGTTGTGCATCTTCTCCGCGATGTCCAGCAGGCGCTCGCGGCGCTGCGGCTCCGCCTCGATGATCTCCGTGGCCTTGAGCGCCGCCGCGATGGACGCGGGCGTCATGGACGCGGAGAAGATAACCGAGCGCGCCTTGTGGCGGATGTAGTTGATGACCTCGAAGGGGCCCGCGAGCACGCCGCCCAGCGACGCGAAGCTCTTGGAGAACGTGCCCATCACCAGGTCCACGTCCTTCTCCAGCCCGAAGTACTCGGAGGTGCCCCGGCCCAGCTCGCCCAGCACGCCCATGGCGTGGGCGTCATCCGTCATCACGCGGGCGTTGTACTGCTTGGACAGCTCCACGATGCGGGGCAGGTTGCAGACGTCGCCCTCCATGGAGAACACGCCGTCCGTGACGATGATCTTCCCGGCGCCCGGCTCCGCCGCGGCCAGCAGCTGCTCCAGGTGATCCATGTCGTTGTGGCGGAACTTGCGCTCGGTCGCGAACGACAGGCGCACGCCGTCCACCAGCGACGCGTGGTTCGCGCGGTCGCTGAACACGATGTCGTGACGGCCCAGGATGGACGCCAGCGCCAGGTTCGTCTGGAACCCGGTGGAGATGACGATGGCCGCCTCGCGGTTGAGGAACTTCGCCAGCCGCGCCTCCAGCTCCTCGTGCAGCGCCAGGGTGCCGTTGAGCAGGCGCGAACCGGAGCAGGTGGTGCCGAACTTCTCCGTGGCCTTGATGGCCGCTTCCTTCACGCGCGGATCCGCCGCCAGGCCCAGGTAGTTGTTCGAACCCACCATGATGACCCGCCGCCCCTCGATCTCCACCTCCGTGGAACCGTGCGACGCCTCGATGGCCCGGAAGTACGGGTACAGCCCCGTGGCCTTGGCGATGCGGTAGTCCTTCCAGGTACGGCACTTGTCGAACACGTCGCTCATGGTGGTCTTTCTTACGCGTCGGAGGGTGTGATCCGAGCCGCTTTCCATGTGCAGGGCGCGTTCCAGGTTCGGATTGCCCGGCCGCGCGAACACCCAGGGGGACGACGCGAGGGGGTCAATAAAGAGGGAAAACCGCACTGTCAAGGCGGGGACGGTCCCATCGCATCGCGTGTGGGGCATCCGTGTCAGGGCGCGCCTTGACAGTCATGCCGCATTGGTGGCACGCCGCGCCCCCGGACCTTCGTTCGCCAGTGGATGCTCCAGCACCCAGGGCGCACATGGGTTCACATGGGGAATGGGTCGCAAGGGGCCATCTGTTCCGGGGGCCTGGATCATGGCCGGCTTATTGCTTTGCCGGCCAGCATCAGAGGAGCAGACGGTGTCCCAAGCACGACGGCAGCGGTGGTTCGAGGGCTTCATCCAGGCAGCGATGTCACGCCCCTGGCAGGTGCTGCTCGCTGTCGCCCTGGTGACGGCCGCCGCGGGCTTCTTCGCCTCGCGCCTGGAGTTCCGCGGCTCGTTCGTGGAGCTCCTCCCGGAGGGTGCCCCAGAGGTCCGGGACCTGACACGCGTGTCAGAGAAGGCGGGTGGAGACGGCTACCTGGTCATCATGGCCAAGGGGGCGGCCCCGGAGGCCCTGAAGGCCTACGCCTCGGAGTTCCAGAAGCGCCTGGAGGCCCTGCCGACGGTCCGCTACGTCGAGCACCACTATGACGTAGCCTTCTTCCGCCGCCACGGCCTGCTTCTCCTGCCCACGGCGGAGGTCGCCTCGCTGCGTCAGGACCTGGAGGCCCGCGTCCGCTACGAGAAGGAGCGCGCCAGCCCCCTCTTCGTGGACCTGGAGACGGAAGCAGCGCCGCCCACCTTCGAGGAGATCGCGAAGAAGCACACCCCGGACACGACGGCGCTGCCGGAGACGCTGGCGAACAAGGAGGGCACCGAGGTCTACCTGATGATCAAGCCGTCGGGGACGGCGGGGGACCTGGAGTTCGCGCGGAACTTCGTGGCCACGGTGTTCGACGCGGGCCGCCAGCTCGCGGCGGAGAAGTACCCGGGCGTGACGCTGGAGGCGACGGGCAACTTCCAGAACCGCATCGAAGAGGACGCGGTGATGCGCCGCGACCTGTCCAACGCGGGCCTTCTGTCCGCGCTCATCGCCGTGGGGCTCATCCTGCTGGCCACCCGGCGCATCTCCGCGCTGGCGGTGGTGGGCGTGCCGGTGATGGTGGGGCTGATGCTGACGTTCGCGTTCGCGCAGGGCGCCATCGGCCACCTCAACATCGTGACGGGCTTCCTCGTCGCCATCCTCATCGGCCTGGGCATCGAGTACGGCGTCCACCTGGCCATGCGCTACTGGGAGGAGCGCGAGCAGCTGGGCGTGAAGGAAGCGCTCACGGCGGCGGTGCGCGGCACCTTCAGCGGGGCGCTCACGTCCGCGTTCACCAACGCGGCGGCGTTCTTCGTGCTGGTGCTGGCGCAGTTCCACGCCTTCCAGCAGTTCGGCCTGCTCGCGGGCGTGGGCGTGCTGATGGCGGTGCTGTCCGCGTACGCGCTGGGCCCGTCGCTGCTCGCCATCGCGGAGCGCATCCGCCCGTTCCGCCGCGATGCGACATCCGCCGTCCAGGCCTCCGCGCAGGCCTCGCCCCCGGCCTCCGCGAAGGAGTGGCGGCGCTGGCC
Organism: Corallococcus sp. CA054B; assembly: GCF_003611625.1. Lineage (NCBI taxonomy): Bacteria > Pseudomonadati > Myxococcota > Myxococcia > Myxococcales > Myxococcaceae > Corallococcus > Corallococcus sp. CA054B. Next base: position 13,135 of record NZ_RAVY01000094.1, on the reverse strand, counting down.
CACGGGCGTCATCGTCGCGGTGGCGCTGTCGGTGGTGGGCTTCGCGGCGTACTCGGTGGGCATCGCGCCCCGGTTGGGCTTCGAGACCAACCTGCGCAACCTGAAGGGTGACTCGCCGGCGTCGCGGCTGGACGACCACATCACGGAGCAGATCGGCTCGCCGCTCAACCCGGCCATCCTCGCGGTGGACACGCTGGAGCAGGTCCGCGAGGTGGAGGCCGTCATCGCCCAGGTGAAGGCGAAGAACGGCGCCAACTCCGTGTTCCTGCGCACCGCGTCGTTGAGCGACCTTGTGCCCTCCGACGTGGCGGGCCACGAGGTGGAGATGGGCCGCATCCGGGCGCTCCTGGACGGGCTGCCGAAGTCCGCCCAGGAGGACCCGCGCGTGAAGGATCTGCGGGAGATGGTGGACGCGAAGCCCTACGGCCTGGACCAGCTGCCGGTGGAGGCGCGCCGCCGCTTCGAGGCGCTGGACGGCAAGGGGATGTTCCTCCTGCTCTTCCCCTCCGTGTCCAACTACGACACGCAGGACCTGCACCGCTGGGCGGGGCAGTTGGATGAGGTGGTGGCCGGGGCGAAGGCGAAGGGCATCGACCTGGCGGTGCTGGACAGCAACCGCATCGCGGCGCGCATCTTCTCGCTGGTGCGCATGGACGGGCCGTTCATCCTCTGGTCCGCGGCGGTGGTGGTGTTCCTGGTCATCCTGGCCAGCCTGCGCAGCTTCAAGCGCGCGCTGCTGGTGGCGGGCCCGCTGTTCCTGGGCATGACGTGCCTGGCGGGCGGGATGTACCTGTTCGACGTCCAGCTCAACTTCATCAACGCGGTGGTGCTGCCCAACCTGCTGGCCATCGCGGTGGACAACTCGGTGCACCTGTTCCACCGGTACGAGGAGGAGGGCCCCGGGTCGCTGGGCCGGGTGGTTCGCAACACCGGCTTCGCGGCGGTGGTGGCGACCCTGTCCAACGCGGCGGGCTACGGAGCGCTCCTCGTGGCGAACCATCAGGGCTTGCGCAGTATCGGACAGATTGCCCTACTGGGGGTCGTGAGCACCTTCCTGGGAACGACGGTGTTCTTCCCGGCGATGCTGGCGCTGTTGGAGCGGTGGAAGGGGCGGCGGTCCGCGGTGGCGCTGGAGGCGGGCGCGGTGGTGCGGAGCCTCAATCTCGGGGGGGCCGGCGAGCTGCCGGCCGAGTCGCCGGGGGAGCGCAAATCGGCGTGAGCATCTGGTCATTCAGCGAAGGCCGCGTGCGGCCTTCAGTGGCGTCGTCGGACGAAGCGCTCGTGCGCTTCCGGCAGGTGGACCTCGTCCTGATGGTGGCCTGCTCGGTGGCCGCCCTGATGTGCGTGGGCCCGGCCCGTTGGGCGCCGCACTCCGGCCGCAACGCGCTCCTCTTCCTCTTCTTCGCGCTGGGCCTGCCGGCCGTGCGCATGCTGGAGGCGCGCTTCCCGCGCCAGCCGCTCCTCGCCATCGTGGCGGACTTCTGGCTCCTGCCGGTGTCGGCGCTGGCCCACGGGTGGCTGGGGCCCATCGTGGACTGGATGAACCCGGTCCTGAAGGACGCCCAGCTCGTCGCGGTGGATCAGAAGCTGTTCGGCTTCCAGGTCTCGGTGGCGCTGGCGCACGTGATTCCGCCCTGGGCCAACGACGTGCTGATGCTCTGCTACTACGGGCACTTCATCTGGCCGCTGCTCCTGGGCATCTACCTGTACGCCCGGGGCAGGGGAGCCACGCCCGGCTTCGACGAGTACCTGCTGGGGCTGGGCCTGCTCCTGGGCTTCAACTACGCGGCGTACTCGCTGGTGCCCGCGGTGGGGCCCCGGTACTTCCTCATCGGCGCGTTCGACAGTCCGGCGACACAGGGGTGGATCCTCACGCCGCTCCTGGAGTCCATGATGCGCACGCCGGTGTACACCCGGGACTGCTTCCCGTCCGGGCACACCGGGGTGATGCTGGTGGTGCTCTTCTACGCGTTCCGGTTCGCCCGCCGCTTCTTCTGGGTGATGCTCTTCCCGGGCATGGGGCTCATCTTCGCGACGCTGGCGGGGCGGTTCCACTACGCCATCGACCTCATCTGCGCGGTGCCCCTGGTGATGGTGGTGACGGGGCTGGCGCTGGCCCTGTCCCGCTCCGCCCGGCAGCGCGCGGTGGAACAAGGCGCGCGTTCCGTGCCCGCGGACGCTATCGTCCGGCCCTGAACCGCCAGCCGGTCGCCCCGGGGTTCGGGGTGGACGTGCGCTGGCCTCCAGAGGCCTGACCCATGTCCCCCCGGCCCGTGCTCGCGCAGCGCGTCTCCCGCTTCGGCACCACCGTCTTCTCCGAGTTCAGCGCGCTGGCCCTGAAGCACCAGGCCGTGAACCTGGGGCAGGGGTTCCCGGACTTCGACGGGCCGGACGCCATCAAGGAAGCGGCGTGGAAGGCCATCCAGGGCGGCGTCAACCAGTACGCCCCTGGCACGGGCGCCAAGGACCTGCGCAACGCCATCTCCGAGCACGCGCAGCGCTTCTACGGCCACGCCGTGGACCCGGACACCATGGTCACCGTCACCAGCGGCGCGACGGAGGCCATCCTCGACGTCATCCTGGGCCTGGTGGATCCAGGCGACGAGGTGGTGGCCTTCGAGCCGTACTACGACTCGTACGACGCCAACATCGCGTTCGTGGGCGCCACGCCGCGCTACGTGCCGCTGCGCCCGCCGGACGCGGAGCACGCCACCTGGTGGTTCGACCGGGATGAAGTCCGCGCCGCCTTCGGTCCGAAGACGCGGCTGCTCATCCTCAACTCGCCGCACAACCCCACGGGCAAGGTCTTCACGCGCGAGGAGCTGGAGTTCCTGGGCAACCTCTGCGCCGAGCACGACGTGAAGGTGCTGGCGGATGAAGTCTACGAGCACATCGTCTTCGCCCCCGCGAAGCACCTCCGCGCCGCCACGGTGCCGGTGCTCGCGGACCGCACGGTGACGGTGAGCAGCGCGGGCAAGTCCTTCAGCCTGACGGGATGGAAGATCGGTTGGATCATCGCGCCGCCGCCGCTCAGGGACGCGGTGCAGCGCGCGCACCAGTTCGTCACCTTCGCCACCGCGTCGCCGTTCCAGGCGGCCATGGCCGTGGCGCTGCGGCTGCCGGACAGCTACTTCCAGGAGCTGACGGCGCTCTACACCGCCAGGCGCGAACGGCTGCTCACGGGCCTGCGCGCGGCGGGGCTCCACGCGTACTCGCCGGAGGGCAGCTACTTCATCCTCGCGGACATCCGCGGCTACGGCTTCGAGGACGACGTGGCGTTCTGCCGGCACCTGGTGACGGAGGTGGGCGTCGCGGGCATCCCGCCCAGCGTCTTCTACGGCCCGGAGCACCGGCACCTGGGACAGCGCTTCGCCCGCTTCGCCTTCTGCAAGACAGACGGCGTGCTGGACGAAGCCGTGCGCCGCCTGCGCGAGAAGCTGCCCGCCCTCAAGCGCTGACGGCCCGTGAGCGACTTCTTCGGAGAGCTGTACCTGCGCAGCACGCTGCCGTACCTCTCCGAGGCGGTGACGGCCCGGGAAGTCGAGTACCTGTCCCGGGCGTTCGCGGACGTGGAGGGCCCGGTGGTGGACCTGGGCTGCGGCCACGGCCGGCACGCGGCGCGGCTCAACACCGAGGGCGCGCTCGCCGGCAGGGTGGTGGGCCTGGAGCTGGATCCGCTGTCCCTGCGCCTGCGCCGCCCCGGCTTCCCCGTGGTGCGGGGCGACCTGCGGGCGCTGCCCTTCCAGGACGCGACCCTGGGGGGCGCCTACGCCTGGTATTCGACACTCTTCGCCTTCAGCGACGCGGAGCACGTCCAGGTGCTGCGCGAGGTGGCTCGGGCGCTCAAGCCCGGAGGTCGGTTGGTGTTCCAGACGGTCCCCTACGAGCGGCTGGCCGGAAGTCCGGGCGCGTCGTTCCGCGAGCGGTTACCGGATGGGAGTCTCCTGGAGGAGGAGAGCCGCTTCGACGCGACGCGTGGAAGGGATGTCGGGCAGCGTCAGCTCACCTTGCCGGACGGTCGCGTGCTGCGAGCGGCGTACACGCTTCGTTACTATCCTCTTGCGGAACTGAAGGGGCTGTTGGAAAGCACGGGCTTTTCGGTGCAGTGGGTGCACGGCGGCCTGGATGGCGCGCCGATGTCACCCGAGTCGACCGACCTCATCGTGGGAGCCGGGCGCCGGTGACGGAGCCCCGGACACGTCCAGTGGATCCGAAAGAGACATCGCGAACGCGGGTCGGCCTGCTGGGGCAACTGCCCCGCCGGGTCGACGTGTACGAGGTCGGCCCCCGCGACGGCCTGCAGAACGAGCTCCGCACGCTGCCCACCCGGGACAAGGCGCGGCTCATCAACGCCCTGGTCGCCGCGGGGGAGAAGCGCATCGAGGTGACGTCGTTCGTGTCACCCAAGTGGATCCCCCAGCTGGCGGACGCGGAGGAGTTGCTCAAGCTGGTGGGCCGCCGCCCCGGGGTCGTCTTCTCCGCGCTGGTGCCCAACTTGAAGGGCCTGGAGCGCGCGCAGGCGGCGGGGCTGGAGGAGGCCGCGGTGTTCATCTCCGCGTCGGAGGCCCACTCCAAGAAGAACATCAACAAGACCATCGCGGAGGCGCTGGCCGGCGCGAAGGAAGTGACGGCCGCCGCCCGCAAGGCCGGCATGCGCGTGCGCGGCTACCTGTCCACCGTGTGGGGCTGCCCCTACGAGGGCCACGTCCCGGTGGAGCGCGTGGTGGACATCTGCCGTCAGCTGGTGGACGCGGGCATCTACCAGCTGAGCCTGGGCGACACGATTGGCGTGGGCACGCCCCGGCAGACGGAAGAAATTCTGGCGGCGCTGCTCCAGCACATGCCGGTGGACACGCTGGCGCTGCACCTGCACGACACGCGAGGCACCGCGCTGGCCAACGCGCTGGTGGGCCTGTCCGCGGGCGTCACCACGTTCGACGCGAGCATCGGCGGGCTGGGCGGCTGTCCCTACGCGCCGGGCGCCGCGGGCAACCTGGCGTCGGAGGACGCGGTGTTCATGCTGCACGGCATGGGCGTGGACACCGGCATCGACCTGGACAAGCTGGTGGAGGCCGGGGAGATCGCCCAGGAGCTCATCGGCCGGAAGCTCGCGGGCAAGTACCTCCAGGCCGCGCTCGGCGAGCGGGACAAGAAGGCCACCCGCCGCGCGCAGACCTGAGCCGCACCCCTGCCGGGGACCCCTGACTCAGTGGTCCCCGAGCAGCGCCGGAAGCTTCTCCTCCAGGCCCAGGTGCTGGGCGGCGATTTGAAGCATCTTCCGCTCCTTGCGGTCGATGCGGCCGTCCACCAGGGCCATCTCCACGATGTGGCGCAGGAAGACCTCCGCCTCCGGGCTGCCGCGCGGCACCAGGCGCTCGAAGAGCTGGGGCCCGGCGTTGAGGGCCATCTCCACGTTGGCCCATGACACGCTCCAGCGCTCCGCGCACAGCTTGAGCAGGCGGCGCTCGGCGTTGGAGACGTCACCATCCGCGGCGGCGATGGACGCCATCATGTAGAGCAGCCGCTCGCGCTCCTTCACGTCCGTCACCACCCGGTCGCCGTCGTCATGGCCTTGGCCATGGCCGCCCATTTCCACGGGCGGGGGCGGGACGGTGCCGCGCTCGGCCCGGCGGGCCTCCTGGTAGCGGGCCGCGTTCCGGGACGTGCGCTGCGCGTGGTGGACGTTCCAGGACTCGAAGGGGAGGGCGGACGCGAGCACCCAGTCGCGCTCGCCGTTGCCCAGCACCGTGCCGCAGAACTCGCAGGTGTTGGCCGCGCTGTTGGTGGTGGGCGCGTTGCACTGCGGGCAGCGGTCCGTGGACATACCGGTGTCCGTGTTCGTCTTCGCGCCGTGGCGGCGCAGCAGCGTGAAGACCCAGCGCTGCGGCACCGTGGGCAGGCTTGGCGGCCTCTCGTTCACCGGGCCAACGCCCATGCGGGCGCTCCAGCGGATCTCGACCTGCGCCTCGTCGAAGGACTCCGGGTGCACCTCCAGCGCGCGCACGTCCACCGCGCCCACCGCGCACTCCAGGAAGACGCGACGGCGGCCCTGCTTTTCCAGCTGGCCCAGCTCCGCGTCCAGCTTCGTGAGGGCGTCCGCGTTGGCGACCTTGGACAGGCGCTGCGTCTCGTTGCGGCTCTGCGCGTCGATCCACTTCCAGAACAGCAGCGACGCGCGGTCCTCCAGCATCTCCAGGTTGAGCGCGGGGTCGACCTCGCGCGCCTGCATCAGGCCGTCCACCTGCTTGTGGTGGCGCACGTGCTCCACGCCCTGCGTGATTTCAGAGAGCGTCCAGTCGTAGTTACCGGAGTTCACCACCGCTTCGCAGAACTCGCAGGTGTTGGACGCGCCGCCCTTGTAGGGCGCGCCGCAGTTGGGGCACTTGCCCTGGAACAGGTCCTCGCCGATGCGCGTCTGCGCGCCGGGCTTGCGCACGAAGGTCCACACCTCCGTGAACGTCTCCGGGGCCACCTTGCTGGCGGCGGCCATGGCCTGCGCGTCCGTCTGGTTCGCGGGCACGTCCGTGTCGCGGATGCTCGCGCGCACGCGCACGTGGATGCTGTCGTACCACGCGGTCTGGTGCAGGCCGATGAGCTGCACGTCCAGCACCTTCATGTCCGCCAGCGCGTCGCGCACGCCCTGCGCCTGCATCAGCGCCAGCTGCACGTTGAAGCGCTGCCACGTCGCGTCCGACAGGAAGGGGCGCACCGGCGTCATGTCCCGGCGGAACCACGACTTCTGCAGCTCGATGAAGAGCCAGCGCACCTTCTCCAGCGTGGGCTCCAGCTCGAAGGACGGGTCCTTGAGCTTCAGCGCGTTCACCCAGCCCTGTACGTCACGGCCGGACACCTCCGTGCGCACTTCCGCTTCGCGCTGATCCAACGCGCGCTGGGTGGTGGCGGTGGGGTGCAGGTTGCGCTTGTAGAACCAGTACGCGACGCCGCCGATGATCAGCAGCGGGACGGTCACCTTCGGGTAGTGGAAGAGAAGGCGGATCAGGTCGAAGAGCAGCCAGATGGGCAGGCCGTCGCCGCCACCGCCGTTCCCGCGGTCGCGGCTGGACGTGTAGTGCTCGCCTCCGCCGCCGCGCGCCAGGGCCACGAGCGGCAGGGCGAGCACGAGCAGGGCGGACACGGTGAGCAGGCCGGGCAGCCACCGCCACGGGCGTTTCGCTGTTGAGCACGAAGGCATGGGCAGGATCCTATCCGTTTACGGCTTGCCAGACTGGGGAACAGGTTTCAGGCTGCGCGCCATTCACGCGGGTCGCCCAGCGCGACCCGTCACGGGGAGCGAAGATGCCGGAGTTCAAGGTCGAGGCCCGAGGGGCCATCGAGATCTGGACCATCGACGGGGAGAGCCGCCGCAACGCCATCAGCCGCGCGATGCACCAGGAGCTGGACGCGCTCGTGTCCCGCGTGTCCTCTGGCCGCGCCGTGCGCGCCGTCATCCTCACCGGCGCGGGCGACAAGGCCTTCTGCGCGGGCGCGGACCTCAAGGAACGCACCACCATGTCCGAAGACGAGGTGCGCGCCTTCCTCAACGGCCTGCGCGTCACCCTGCGCTCCATTGAAAAGAGCGACTGCGTCTTCATCGCCGCCATCAACGGCGCGGCCTTCGGCGGCGGCACGGAGCTGGCCCTGGCGTGCGACCTGCGCGTCGCTTCCCCCGCCACGGAGATGGGCCTCACGGAAGTGAAGCTGGGAATCATCCCCGGCGGCGGCGGTACCCAGCGGCTTGCGCGGCTCATCGGCCCCGGGCGCGCCAAGGACCTCATCCTCACCGCCCGGCGCGTGAACGCGGCGGAGGCCTTCAGCATCGGCCTGGTGAACCGGCTGGCTCCGGAAGGGCACCTCCTGGAGGTCGCCTTCCAGCTCGCGGAGGCCGTGGTGGAGAACGCCCCCGTGGCCGTGGCCACCGCCAAGCACGCCATCGACGAGGGCACCGGCCTGGAGCTGGACGACGCGCTGGCGCTGGAGCTCAAGAAGTACGAGGAGGTGCTCAAGACGGAGGACCGGCTGGAAGGGCTCCGCGCGTTCGCGGAGAAGCGTCCCCCTGTCTATAAAGGCCGCTGAGGCCCCCGAAAGCGACAGGGGCGGCAGGCCCGCGGTTGCCCGCGGACCTTGCTGCCCCTGCTTGCACCGCTCACCTCAGCTTCAGGCGCTCGCGGTCTTCTCGCCGCCGATGTTCACGCCCTGCTTGTTGATGTAGCCCATCGCCTTGTCCTTGACGGTGGTGCGCAGCTCCGTGCCGCGGCTCGGGGCCATCAGCAGCGCCACGATGCTGCCCGCGGCGGCGCCCAGCAGGAACGCCCCCAGGCCGCCCATGCCCGCGCGCGCCGGCTTGTACGTCGTCAATCCCACATAGCGCAGTGCGTCGTCCGGGTCGAAGTTGTCCCAGGACTTCCGGGCCACCTTGCCGGCCTTGTCCGCGTAGTCAGGCAGCTGGTCGAGCAGCTGGTGCGCCAGGAACTGACGGTACAGCTTGCTCTTGGCCAAAGCCTTCGCCTGCCACGTCGCCTTCTTCGCTCTGAACATGGGTCCCTCCTGGGCCGGATGCGGTTCACGGGGCGGTTCGTGGCCCGCCTGGGTGCACACCCCCCGTGCAACATGAAGGTAGGCAGGGAAGCCCCAAGCGAAACCCCCCCGAAGCGCTCCGCCGTGGCCTCATGCGTCGTCCGCTGGACGGCACGCCCGGTGCTTCGGCTGGCAAGAAGGCAGCCAGGCCAGGGGTTTCTTGGTATGGGACGACGGCCATGTCCTCAGATCAGAAACTGCTCGAGAAGCTCTCCCAGGTGGAGAAGGGCGGCGCGCCCAAGTACCACGCGAAGAACGCGGAGACGGGCAAGCTCTTCGCGCGCGAGCGCATCCGGTTGCTCGTGGACGCGGACTCCTTCGTGGAGGACGGAAAGCTCGCCAACAACCTGGACCCGGAGCTGCCCTCCGACGGCGTCATCACCGGGGTCGCGCGCATCGACGGGCGCGCGGTGGCCATCATGGCCAACGACTCCACGGTGAAGGCGGGCAGCTGGGGCGCGCGCACGGTGGAGAAGATCCTCCGCATCCAGGAGACGGCGAAGGCGCTGCGCTGCCCGCTGCTCTATCTGGTGGACAGCGCGGGCGCGCGCATCACGGACCAGGTGGAGATGTTCCCCGGCCGACGGGGCGCGGGCCGCATCTTCTACAACGAGGTCCACCTGTCGGGCTTCGTCCCGCAGATCTGCCTGCTCTTCGGCCCGTCCGCCGCGGGTGGCGCGTACATCCCCGCGTTCTGCGACCTGGTCATCATGGTGGAGGGCAACGCCTCCATGTACCTGGGCAGCCCCCGCATGGCGGAGATGGTCATCGGCGAGAAGGTCACCCTGGAGGAGATGGGGGGCGCGAAGATGCACTGCTCCGTGTCCGGCGTGGGTGACGTGCTGGTGAAGACCGAACAGGAAGCCATCGCCGCGGCGAAGCGGTACCTGGCCTTCTTCCCGGAGAACTTCTCCAAGGCCCCGCCCCAGGTGGAGCTGAAGGCGCCCAAGCACAGCGGCAAGCGCGTGGACGAGATCGTCCCGCCGGATCAGAACAAGCCGTTCGACATGCACGCCCTCATCACGGAGCTCATCGACGAGGGCAGCTGGTTCGAGGTGAAGAAGCTCTTCGCGCAGGAGCTGATCACCGGCTTGGCGCGCATTGGCGGCCGTCCGGTGGGCATCGTCGCGAACCAGCCCAAGTACAAGGGCGGCGTGCTGTTCGTGGACAGCGCGGACAAGGCGGCCCGGTTCATCTGGCTGTGTGACGCGTTCAACATCCCGCTCCTGTACCTGGCGGACGTGCCGGGCTTCATGATCGGCACCAAGGTGGAGCGCGCGGGCATCATCCGCGCGGGCGCGAAGATGATCTCCGCGGTGTCGGAGGCCAGCGTGCCGCGCATCTGCGTGGTGGTGCGCAAGGCGTACGGCGCCGGCCTCTACGCCATGAGCGGGCCCGGGTTCGCCCCGGAGGCCACGCTGGCGCTGCCCCAGGCGATGATCGCCGTGATGGGCCCGGAGGCGGCGGTGAACGCCGTCTACTTCAACAAGATTCAAGAGCTGCCGGAGGCCGAGCGGCCAGCCTTCGTCCAGAAGCTCCGCGACGAGTACAAGCAGGACGTGGACATCTTCAAGCTGGCCAGCGAGCTCATCATCGACGCCGTGGTCCCCGGCGACTCCCTGCGCGGGGAATTGATGCAGCGTTATTCGCTTTATGCGGACCGGTTCCAGCCCCGTGCGGAGAAGAAGCACGGCGTCCACCCCGTCTGAAGTTCCCCCACCCGCATTCACGCTCTAGATTCCGCACCCGACCATGGACTTCGAACTTCCTGAAAGCCACCGCGCCCTGCAGGCCTCCCTCCGTGAATTCTGCGAACGCCGCGTGAAGCCGTACGCGCGTGAGTGGGACAAGGACGAGAAGTTCCCCATGGAGGTGGTGAAGGAGCTGGGGCAGCTGGGCGTGCTGGGCATGCTCGTCTCCGAGGAGTACGGCGGAGCGGCCATGGACTCGCTCGCCGTGGCGGTGGCCGTGGAGGAGATCGCCCGCTACGACGGCTCGCTCGCGCTCACGGTGGCCAGCCACAACGGCCTGGGCACCAGCCACGTGCGCGTGTTCGGCAACAAGGCGCAGCACCAGCGCTACCTGCCCAAGCTCGCCTCCGGTGAGTGGCTGGGCGCGTGGGGCCTCACCGAGCCGGGATCCGGTTCGGACGCGTCCGGCATGCGCACCACCGCCGTGAAGAAGGGCAACAAGTGGGTGCTCAACGGCGCGAAGATGTTCATCACCCAGGGCACCGTGGGTGACGTGTTCGTGGTCCTGGCGCTCACGTCGCCGGAGAAGCGCCAGAAGGGCATCACCGCCTTCGTGCTGGAGAAGGGCCTCCCCGGCTTCAGCCAGCGCGCCATCCACGGCAAGCTGGGCATGCGCTCGTCGGACACGGCCGAGCTCATCCTGGAGAACGTGGAGGTCGGTGACGACGCCATCGTGGGCGAGGTCGACCGCGGCTTCATCGACACGCTCAAGATCCTCGACAAGGGCCGCATCACCATCGGCGCGCTGTCGGTGGGCCTCTTGCGCGGGGCGCTGGAGGAGTCGATCGCGTACTCCAAGGACCGCACCGCGTTCGGCCAGCCCATTGGCGAGTTCCAGGGCCTGCGCTGGATGATGGCGGACATGAAGACGGAGCTGGAGGCGGCGCGCCTCCTGGTGCACCGCGCAGCGCGGCTCGCGGACGCGGGGCAGCCGTACTCGGAGGAGGCCTCCATGGCGAAGCTGTTCGCGTCGGAGGCGGCCATGCGCGGGTGCAACAAGGCCGTGCAGATCCACGGCGGCTACGGCTACACGCGCGAGTTCCCCGTGGAGCGCTACCTGCGCGACGCCAAGCTCTGCGAGATTGGCGAAGGCACGAGCGAGATCCAGCGGACCATCATCGCCCGCGAGACCTTCAAAGGCGCGTAATGGATACCGCTCGGCTGCGAGAGCTGGGGCTCCAGGTCCGTGAGGAGCCGTCCGGCGTCGAAGTGGTGCTGGATCTGGAAGCCGCGTCCCTGGTGAATCCCATCACCAAGGACTTCATCACCGAGATCACCTTCCAGGTGATGGGGGACCGGCTCATCCCCATCTCTCCGCCAGCCGTGGTGGGCATGACGCCCATCCTCCTCTCCGCCATCGACGCGGCGGAGGAGATGCAGGCGCTCCTGCTGGACACCTTCAGCGACCACGTCTTCCACCTGCAGCGCCGCTCGGAGGAGCTGCAGCTCCTGGGCCTGCCCGCGGACGTGGATCCGCAGTCGCTGGTGCTGTCCACGGACGTGAAGGAGGGCCAGCTCGCGGTGAAGCTGGTGGCGGACCGGCAGGGCAACTTCCGCATCGCCCAGGCCATCCGCGGACGCGAGGAGCTGGCCACCGCCGCCGGGCACGTCATCGAGCTGTCCGAGTTCCGCGAGAAGGCCGCGCTGACGGGCTACCTGTCCGCGCTGCTCGGCGAGCCCGTGGCGCGTGCGCCGCAGGCGGCGTCGGGCGCGGAGCCGGTGCGCTTCGTGGAGATCGTGGAGAAGTTCGGACCGCAGTCGCTGGTGCCGCCGCGCAGCAGCCTGGAGCTGCTCGCGCAGCTGCAGGTGGAGGGCAAGGCCTACCGCTTCGCGGCCGCGCGCATCGCCGGGCGCACCTTCCGGGGCCTCTTGGCGGGCACCCAGGGCAAGGTGTGGGCGGGCCGCTTCGAACTGGATGAGTTCCCCGGCGTCGTGCAACTGGTGGCGGACCTGTTGAAGGTCGCTCCCGAGGCCGTGCGACTCGTGGGCCCGGACGCACCCCAGGAGTGAGCCGCGTGGAGAAGATGACCCTGGTGGAGCGGGTGCAGGCCCTGGAGGCGCGCCTGGGCGTGCAGTTCTCCAAGCGCGACCTGGCCCTGGAGGCGCTGACGCACAAGACGTACGTCAACGAGAACCGCGACCAGAACCTCAAGGACAACCAGCGCCTGGAGTTCCTGGGCGACGCCGTGGTGGACCTGGCCGTGAGCCACCGGCTGATGGACCGCTGCCCCGGCGTCCCCGAGGGCGAGCTCACCAAGATGCGCGCCCGCATCGTCCACGAGGAGGGCCTGGCCCGCGTGGCCCGGAGCCTGCGCCTGGGCGAGCTGCTCCTGCTGGGCCGGGGCGAGTCCCAGTCTGGAGGCCGCGACAAGAACTCGCTGCTCGCGGACGCGATGGAGGCGGTGCTCGGCGCCGTCTACCTGAGCGGCGGCCTGGAGCCGGCGCTGGCCCTGGTGGACCGCATCTTCGGGGAGCTGGTGGAGGAGGTGGCCTCCGGCGCGGGCCGCCTGGACTACAAGACGCTCCTCCAGGAGCTGGCCCACGAGAAGCTCAAGCTGTCGCCGCGCTACCGCGTGGTGGCGGAGACGGGCCCGGAGCACGCCAAGGTGTTCGAGGTGGAGGTGTGTATCGGGGAGTCCGTGTACGCCCGCGCCACCGGCCGGAACAAGAAGGAGGCCGAGCAGGCGGCCGCGCGCACCACGCTGGAGCGCCTGAAGGCGGAGGTGGCTGTCGTGGCATCCCCGGCTGTCGTGGCACCCGTCCCGGGAGGTCCTTCCCCGGACGACCCTCCGGCGTGAAAGCCCTTGGAG